>NZ_JBQHTZ010000005.1:0-128966 GCF_052065455.1 Collinsella sp. HCP28S3_E9 | reverse complement strand
GTCCTTTCCTAGAACCTGTTGTTGTGGTGATTTCAGATTCTAGGACGAAGGCCGTTCTTCGTTAAACGAGCGCTAGGGTGTCACCCTTACACCAACATTTTCGACGCGATCTTGCTACACCAATGACAACAGGCATAAAGTGCCAAACCGCCCATGCTCGGCCATTCCATTGCCGGAATGGCGCCTAGCCAGCATATCAGACATTAAACGCATGAAAAAAGGGCAACACTCTCTTGTCGAAAGCGTCACCCTTAAAGCTCCCGTAAAGCTTTTGTATGATAGCTCGGTATGCTACATCATCTCGCAGAGATGTACAGCACCAAGAATCACTATTCCTAGCAGAACAAACACCATGAATGCGGCGGTCCAATTGCCATCGGCGTTATTGAAGCTTTCTCTACACTCTGATGTTCATCTCTTTAAACACGCTGTATAAAACATCTTGTGCAATTAACCCACGATAAGATCCGACAAGCTTGCCCAATTCATCAAGCATTGCTTTCGTCTCTTCGTCAGGTAGAACACGGCAGAGCAGGGAGTACATATCAGAAAACCTTGCCCCTCTTACGACCGCACAATAGAGCCGCTCGTCATGCGCGCAAATATTCCTAAAGCCAGAAAGAACTTGAATGACACGAAGCATCACTATCGGCTCGAGCCTTTGTTTTCTATTTGACGTTTGGCTGACCAACTTGCAGGCAGCATTTTGCACACCGCGTTTTTGAAGCTGATAGAAATGTGAGATATTGCCAAATGTCAGATCATTCTGAAGAACCCACAAGGGCACTGCACCGTATTTATTTAAATAATGCTTCACGAAGGGACGCATGCGCTGTTCATCTGTCACCTTGCCATTCAGAATTATTATCAGGTCAGCAAGCCTCTTCGAATGCTGTTTCCTTTTATCACCTCGAAATGCCTTGGGCACAAGCATATCGTTAGGATCGACATAATTAGCCCGATTCAGATAGGCGTCAGCAGCACGATATTGATCGCAAAACGAATACACGACCGCGTTCTTGAGCACAGCTTCGGCCCTCGCGAGATATGAAAAAGTAAGTTGCCTAAGCTCCCTGTCAAACAAGAATAAATCGTAAATGTTCTTAAATGAAGTGCCTTCCCTATAAACATCACTTGACGAGGACTGCGCAGCGTTTTTATCAAGAAACGGAGCTTTGTAGCCGTTTATGACCGCATAATAACTCTCACGCCTCAGGCAATCTGTCGTAGAAGCATCAGTCGCCACCCCACGGCTCTCTAGGAGTTCAATAAGTTGAGCGAAAGTCTTAAATTCCTTTGCCAAAGCAAGCTCCTAAAATCAAAGGGCCGTTGCCGGAAGCCTCCGAACAACGACCCTTCTTTGTCATCGCCTCACTTAGAGTCCACGACGACTGTATCACTATTGGTATAGTACCCTAAATTCATCGCTAATGCGGTGCATACGGGAATTACATTAAGCGTTCGGTGCGCGATGTAATGTCTGTAGTTGTTTCTGCTCTTTAGCAATCGTGATTTGCTTATCAATATGCTCAATGGTCTCAATTAGGTGCGTCAAAATCTGCCTGAGTTCATCCTCGGGCAAAGAACAGATGTGGTCACAAAAAGCTTGCTTTTGAAATTCGGAGATCACCTTTTTATCGCCATAATCTCCAAAGGTTTGCTTTTCCTGATAAAAAGCCGACGTATCGAAATCGTCATCCAGCACTAGGGCATTTTCAATTCCCTTCTTAAAGTGCTTTCTGGATTTGTAAGTTTCTATTTTCGTAATTAACACATTGTTGCTTAAACACTCATTAATCTTTTGATCGCAATCGTACAGGAAAGCAGTGAAGACCGATGGAGGATTTGCATTCAAATAAGCGGCTGCTTTATTAAGCGATGGTGCGCCCGTGAATTCGCATGATCCATCAGAGCTCTTCTTTCCTATCCATTTAAATCGCAAGTGGTTGTTAATATGGGCAAAAGAAAGTGCTTTATTGAAATACTGCTCATCGGTAGGCCCCTCTAGATAAACAGTGGGGGCTTCGTTCGCAAACCACGAAACCGAAAAAGCATCCTTCACCGCTTGAACCGTACCAGGACCGTAAAACTCCGGATTTGTCTGAGCGACTACCTCACCGGACTCATTCTTAGCTAGAACGATTACTTTGTCGTTATATCGATTTTCATCATGAATAATAAAGGGCGAGTGGGTTACACAGAAAATTTGAGAAGTTTGGTTCCCGTCTTCGTCCTGAAACAACGATTTATAAAAGTGAAGAATCTTCTCCTGCCATGAAGGATGAAGGCTAATTTCAGGCTCGTCAATAAATACAAACGAACCTCTGAGCGCATGCGAGTCCTTCAGCATAAAGCACCCACGATAGACAATCTGCTTTTCACCAGAACTCAGCTGATCAACACGGACATCATGGCCATTCTTTTTAAAGAGAATTTCTTTATGGCCGTTGCGATTATCAACACGGTCGTAATTCAAGTCGTCAAACATCAGATCAAAAGCTTTGGTGAACCTAGGCATCCTTTGAGGGACTTGAAGCCGCGAGAGCCCAGTTTCCATATTGTTCCTAGCAACCCTAGCGACATCAGCATCATCAAGCGCCTGAATATCAATAATAAGTTGATTAATTTCAGTGGGCAGATCACTTGACGAGCGAATACTCTCAACAGATTCATCAATATTTCGACTTGTTACACTAGTTATTTGATCAGACTTAAAATTAATATCGACATCAGAAAAGATAGCGGAAGTGGGAAAAATCTCTGCAAATTCATCCGAACCCACCCAATTATCGAGGCCTAAGCCATCTTTGACATAGAGGTAGTCGTGTCCCTTAATATCCTTGGCATAAAACTCGTATGTTCGTATTTCGGAGTCAAAGTCGACTTCGATTGAATCAACATAACATGGCATATCGTGATACTTATGTGCCATGATTTGATAGAGCAGCTCGACTAAGCTGCTTTTACCAATGCCATTATTTCCAGCGATGATGACAGTATCAACGGCTTTATTTGATGAGTCGGTAAAGTCCAACTCTAGATTACCTAATACCGGATGATTAGATAACTTCAACTTTCGAACTCGGATCATGAGACCCCCACTTCAAACTGCTTTTATAGCAGTTTACTAAACCTATGGTGTCAAATGGTCAGCAATGCCGCGGTGCTGCTTCGCAATATTCAACAGTGGCTAATTAAACAAACACCGCATCCTACCAAGACGCTAGTGCCCAAGCCGTTCTAGTCAAAGAACAGCTTGGGCACACCCCATGAGACCACAGCGAGAGCCGCGACCAGACCTCGAGCCAATAGCAGACACACTCCATAGCGCCACAAATCACCGCTCCCCGTCCATGGCCGTCCAGCTCACAGGTTCAATACCCGGAAGAGACGTTAAGCAAGAGGGACAGGCAACCTGATAGTTCCCGTTATTTGTCCTGCGCTGCATGGAAGCGGAGACATATACCGCTTTGCGGGCGCGAGTGACACCGACGTACAGCAGGCCCATTTCCTCAATAAGCCCGTCTGGCATATTCATCGCATCAACGATCCGGCATCCATATGCAGAACGCGAGCACATACCAGCACTTTCGCACCGCGAACAAATCCTTCCAGTCCAATCGACGCGCGTAACGCCCGGAATGAAAACGGTGTCCCACCCGAGCCCCTTAGCGGAGTGAGCGGTCATCATCGAGATGTCTGCATCAAGGTAATCGGAGAAACGCCGCAGGGAGCCCTCGGAAAAATGCTAACGATATAGTCGAAGCGCTCAGACGGATCCATCGCGACGCAGTCATTTTTAAGGTGTTTCCGCAGCGCTCCAAGAAGCATGGCATGGGACCGCCCATACATGAATCTCCTGGAGCCAGTCAGCAGTTCATCAGAGATTGAGTCGAATATTTTGTCCGCTGCAGACCGGCTGACGCCCTTTTCTCCAGACGCTGCATCGGTAATCTTGGATAAAGCAAACGCATTGAATTCAACGGACTCTGGGGATGTATCCGCAGGCTACATCTCAGAGCGAAAAGAGAAAACTATCGCATGAATTAAAGCCAGCATAGCATTGCCCCTTGCGCGTATTTACAACTTAAAGAACGCGCAAGGGATAATCGACAGGTCATCCAGTTTTTGAAGAATGGATAGCTGTGCTTATTTTCCAAGTGCCTTTTTAAGTGTTCGAACGGCCGATGCAGGCAAAACAGTCCTTACTGCCTTCTTGGCATAAAACACAACGCCGCGCTCACGCTTCTTGTAGAGACGCTCCACGGCGTCCCAGCCACCATTGGCGTAAGCGTCAATGTATAGCCCCCTATCCTTGGGAAGAACACTCGGATGGCGGAGCTGGTCGTTGCCCTTGGCGATATCGTCAAATTCGACAGGGTACAAGTCCAGTGCGTTGCTGGATTCAATAAACTCCCTGCCGCGGTCGTTATTCACCAGCAAGCAGGAGACGCCCTTCATCTGATTGAACCTCTCAGCATCCTTCAGAACATCGGGCCTGTTTACATCGACGCCCCAGAAATCGCCGATGGTAAGATCGCCAGCACGAAATCTCCCTGCATAGGGGCACCTATAGCAGCTGTCGCGAAGCATCTTGAGGTTCAAGAACATGTCGTAGTAGGGGGATTTTGCCGCAGGAATGGTGAGCTCTCTTCCGTCCTCAAGAAGAAGAAGAAGAAGAAGAAGGGAGTGACCCCACCCCTCGCGCTTGCACCTAAACCGGAAATCAACCACGGGAGACCCAAGCTGTTTGCCATAGTCCTCAGCGCAGTCCGCGAACATGCGGCCGGAAGGGACGCCGTGACAGACCAGGTCAACGGTTGTCAGGTTCTGATAATCGCGTCCGAGGAAACCCCTAAGGCCAGCGACTTGGCAGGGCGTTCCGCAGAACAGGACCTGCCTGCCCTCACGAAGATCCGCCTTAACATCGGCAAAGCAAACTCCGGCATCGCTCTGCACATATTTTGAGTTAAGAAGCAGAGACAGCTCATCAACGCTTGCCGCACGACTATGCAACACTCGAAGCGTATTCCCCTCACGCTCATAGGAAGCACCATATGCGACGCCGCCAGAAGAAATAAGCTCACGCGCAACGGCACCGAAAACTCCGCCGGAGGCGGACTCCGAGACATCGCCCCTACCAACAGCGGCAAAGAACGGTCCGGCCGAATTAGAGCCTATCCCCCGGTTGAGGCCGCACGCCCTCGTGCACGCGCCACAGCCAATACAGAGATCGCTATCAATTACAGGAAGAACAAACCCATCCTTCCCCTCGGACATGGTGATGGCGCCTTTCGGGCAGCCGGCGGCACATGCCCCGCATCCGCAGCAATGCGATGGCGACTCAAACAGTGTGGGAACTTCGCCCCTTTTCACGGTAGACATGCAGTTATCCCCCTATTTGCGAGCTGAAACAAGCTTACGCAGAATATCGGCATTCATATAAACGGAAAAAGCCAGCGCAATTGCCAGGCAAGCAATCGAGCTTAAGATGCCCGCACCGTAGGCGGACAGATAATAGAAAACGAACACGCCGATAATTGAAACTAAAGTCATAACTTGTTCCGTACGATCTTCGGCAAGCTTCGTAAACTTAGCGACCTTAATTCTACGGTACTCATTCACCACAATCATCGCCAAGAGCGTTGCAACAGATGCGCCATAAAGGCCGAAGTGCGGAATCAGCACGACACACAGAACGGCGCAAAGGACCGCAGACACAGCAGTGGTGGTACCCATAATTCCGGTCTCCTTATGTGCGGTAAAGATGCCACCGTAAAAGCCAGAAATGTTGCTGAAGTACGTCGCCAGGAGCAATATCGGCACATACAGCAGGCCCTCACCGAATGAACCCTTAATCAGGACGCCGTACACGAGGGGCATAAGCGCAGACATAAGCAGAACGACGCTCATCATGAAACGCCTGAGCGCACGATACACAGAGTTATAGAAAGCCGACTCGTCCTCATCGGAGTTGAGGGCGCGCGCCGAGCTCTCCTTCCAGGACTGGTAGAAGAAGCCATACACCTGGTCCATGACACCGGGGAACTTGTAAGAAACGGCGTACACGCCGGCAGCGGAAGCCCCGAGCGTGTTCATGATAATGAGCCTGTCCAGCAGGTTATTAATAGTCCAGGAAACCTTGTTGGGAATGAGCGGAAAGGAATACCGCAGGAGGTCTCGAGCATAGGAAATGGAGAAAGCCGACGGATCGATATAGCGCCAGAGCTTCCGCATGACCATGAACGTGAGGGCAACACCGCCCTGCGCAATGACCGTGGCAGAAAGCATGCCCACCACGCCCCAGCGCAACACGGCGATAAACAGAACGTTTAACACGATGGTAAGAGCGCTCGCAGTGAAGTTCATGACGGAATATCCCACGGTATCACCGAAACCACGTAGGACCGCCGAAGCCATCTGCAGAAGCGCACCAGCAATAACAAGCCCCACGACCCAGCCAAGATTTTCTGGCCTAAATAGCAACCAGGCCAGAATCGCCAAGACCGCAAAGCACGCGCAGCCAGCAAGAAGAACAGCGCAAGACGCGGTCACGGCCTTAGACCGATCCCCATCGGTGCGACAGTCGATGAGGAACCGGAAGAGTGCTTCGTCCATAAGCAGAGAAACGGCGGGAACGCAAAACAGGGCGATAGTGTTGATATAGTCGACGGTACCATAGTCGCCAGTGGAAAGAACTGAAGTATAGAGCGGCAGCAGAAGAAACGAAACAAGCTTGGTTGCCATTCCGCCCACCGCAATAATGCCAGTGTTCTTAATAAGTCGACGCGTCTCCCCCATTACGAAAGCGCCTTTCTAAGATAAGCCCAGGAATGCTCCCGCAGAGAATCCAGGCGAGAGTCCACGTCACTCCAGTCACAAGGGGCAATATCGTCGGCGCACATAACATCGACGCAACGGTCAGACAGCCCGATATTACTCAGCAAGTCGCGCATACGCGCACCAGACTTATCTGTCGCATATACGCGGAAGGGCCTATGAAAGAGAACTGAGAATACGGTTGCATGAAAGGAGTTGGTAAGAATAAGGCTTGCGTGCGCAATAAGCGAGACGAACTCCTCAGGACCAATGCCAAATAGGTTAACTGAATTTGGGATGTCCAGATCTTTCTCAGAAATATAAGCGACCTTCATGCCTGTCGTCTCTGCCGTCGCTGCGGTGCTCTCGATGAGCTCAGGACACTCACGCAGCAAATACATGAAGATATACTCGCCTTGAAGAAGCATCTTCGACGTCATCCCAGCGTAATCAGCAGCATTCAGAAGAAGCGTAGGGTCAAGAACTACATCAATGGGTTTATCGACAAGCGGCTGAAAGAGCGGAATCGTCTCCTCTTCACGGACGGACAGATAATCGAATTTAGAAAGAAGTCTGGCAACAAGCTCCTTATCAAAGTTCTCCGGCTTAAAGGACGTATGGGCCAAACTGGGCGCATAGGCTACGCGACGCTTGTTTCCCGCAAAAGATAGAAAATATGGCTCGACCACTCCGACAGTACAATCGAGATTCCAAATCTGATCACTGCCACAGATAAAGCAATCAAACTTATCAACCATTTCAGATAAAGAAGTTTCGTTTTTCCAAGACACGGATTCAGAAGTCAAGTTGTAAAAACTATTTGCAAATCGTTTAAATGAAGCTTTTCTAGAAGAGAAGCGACTCAACCGGCATAGAACTCTCAATGTAGTTTTAGGATGACGCAGCTGCAGCAAACGATACTGCTCGTAATCTCGAGCTCGATAATCAATGATCCTCACCTCATGCCCCATGAGAGTCAAAACGCTCTGAAGTGCATAAGCCTGCAGCGCAGAGCCAAAATTAAGCGCTCCGTGAAAAGTGATGGTTCCAATTAACATTCTCTATTTAGTCCTGTTCAGATAAAAGTGAAGGGCATCTGAAAAAGCAAGCCCAACATTACCGCCAGAGGCAAGAGCGGTAGCAGCCAATAGATACAAACGGTAGTTCGAGGTGCGAAGCGCAAGCTCAATATCGCCCCAACAATCCGGCAGCCGTGTCTTCATGGATTTAAACTCTTCAATTGAGCAAAAAGTCGAACAGCAGCATTCGAACAAAGCACGCCTCTGCTCATTGTCGAGGGCTACAGTCCTACCCAGCAAAAGAGGGCCGAATAATGGAAGAAGGTGATCATAATCAACTTCAGAATATGCAATATCGAGTTCAGAACGCCAGCCAATCAACTCATCAAGCACCCAAAAAGAATCAAGGCCTTTAACGCTTGTGGGAGTAGACTGCATGATGGAGCCAGGCCGAATACGGTAATTATATCCGTCCAAGTCGTAGCATTTTAGCTCCTTATACTTCGGCTCAATACAGATTGGTTGCACAAGGTCTTCATACCAAGCTCCAACCGGAAAACAAAGACCATCCCAAATGCAACGACGATAAAGTCGTCCCCAGGGAGCCATCCAAGATGCCCTATCCTTCTCCTGTTCACCCAACATGCCGCCATCAGACATGTATCTAAATGTTGAGGTAACATAATCAGCAGAAGTTCGATCTAGTCGACTTTTCATAGCGCATAGATAGCCCGGGGCAATCGTATCGTCAGAATCGAGGAACATAATATATTTGCCCTTGGATATCCGGAGACCGGCGTTGCGCGCAGCGGATAGCCCCGCATTAGCTTGATTAACGACTCGTACATTCGAAACTCGGTCATATAAATGAGCGATGGCCCCAGAATTATCAGTAGAACCATCATTAACGATGATGACCTCATAAGTCCCGTCGACGCTTTGGGATACAACCGAATCTAAGCAATCCTTTAGATACTTTTCAACGTTATAGACAGGAATAATAACTGAAATATCAAACGAAACCTCATCGTTCATAAAGACCGGCTGAAGCATATGCCTAGGCCGTGGTGAAGCCGAATCCAGCAATGCGCGATCACCGTTGTATGGCACCTCATTTGACAATGCAAAGGAACGGATTATTTGATATAGAGGTCCGGATAGCAAACAATTAATTATTTTTTTAATTAACGCTTTGACTTCAATCAAGAAATAGCTCCTTACAACTGGGAGAAACTAATCTAAATAAATTAGAGAAAAATAGTCATTTATCTGAATTGGTGCAAATAAGAGACAGCAGAAAAGGAAGAAGGAAATAATTCAATGGGTTACCAACAAGTAATACGACTTCAAAAAAGGCCATAAATAGGTAAGAAATCAGAGAGGCTTGGACGCAAGCCTGAAGATTCGACCCCTCGACTGATTTAAGGCAACCATAAGACAGGCAAAACACGGATCCCAATATCAATACGAACCCAATAACGCCTGTGGCAACTAGATAATAAACGTAGCTATTATCCAACCATAACGTGTTATAAGGAGTAAGACCCATTCCATAGGAGCTGTTGGAGACATAGCCAAGTCCAACCATTAAACGACCACTTCTAAATAACTCAGGCAACGCATGGTCCAACAAAGTTAATCGATTCGATTGAACAATGGCACTATCAAGTGACATCGAGCCAAGAACGCTCGAAATAGCGTACGCAATAGCCATCAAAAGCACCAACCGTGAAACACGGTAGGCGAGCCTAGAATACTTGCCACCGGTTTTAAGGCGTCCTGAACAATAGAACGCAATAAGCAGAGCTAAGCCAATCAATGAACTACGGGAAGCGCTGCAGAGCAACATCAGCAGGGCCACAGCCAATAATCCAAAATCTATGGAAATGATGAACCAACCTTGGCCGCGTCGTTCCTCACACACATTCATAAATATAAACATCATGAATAAAGCGACACACATTCCTCCGAGTGTATTTGGATGGCCAAACCCAAATACCGTACGAACTCGTTGGTCGGCACTAAAAAGAGATGACAGTCCACTTAAATTAACGTCACCAAAATGTGTAAACAGCTGGACAGTCAAAATAATGCCTAATAAATGAAAGCAAAGAGCGCAGAAACCCCGTTGGATATTTCTATCCCTGACATACCAGGCAGTAAAAACAACCACAAGAAAGAAGAGGACCATAGCTTGGCCTATACCTAAACTCCCAGGCATTCTTGGATTGGTAAAGACATAACAAAACAGCACAATGTGTGATGCAAGCAATACAAAAAAGCCAGAAAAAGCAGTAGGTCTATATATCCCTTTAGTTAGTTCCAAGAGCCAGAGTGTTCCGACAAATGCAAGGTAAACAGCCTGAATCAAAATAGTTAAAGCAGATGAATCAATAACCTGAGCAATAACAAGCACTCTAGTTGTATATACGGCCGCAAATAATAAATAGAACACCAATGTATCGATTTTTTTTGATGAAATGGCCCGTCCGTAACCCACTATTCCCCCCCCCTTAAAAACAACCTTGCAAGTGCGTACCATCTAAAACGTAAAATCAAATAGCGAAGTAAATCTTTTATTGAGCACGGCCTGAAATCAGTTAATAATTCTTGAACCCCGGCTTTCTCAATCCAAGAATCAACCACTTTGAATGAATTGCCCTCTCGCACTGACAGAGCAGCATCGCAAGGGCGATCGCCGCGATTACGAAAGAAGCCCATCGCGCGAGCTGCGCGCGGCGTCTCGGCAGCAGAGAGTACAAGACGAGGCAACCAAAGCAGGCTCCGCCCAGCGAGTTGGGTTGGCCGAACCCGAACACAGAGCGCATCCTGTCCGACGAGCTCATAATGTTCATAACACCACACAGGTTCAAATCCCCAAGGTGCGTCAAGAGGCAAAACGCCAGCAATCCGCCGATTGTGTAAAACGAGAGCCGGACAAAGAGGTCGAATATTTCTCTGGTCCTGATGAAATAGGCGGTGAGACCTATCACCAAGACGAATAGAAGGGCCGACTGAGTCAAGGAGTACTCGGAAGGCATCATTGGGTTGGTCAGCACGAGGCAGAAGAGCACGGTATGTAAAGCCATTAGCGCGAAGCAGGCAAACCCGTCTCCTAAGCATCTTACCCTTCCCAAGATCAAATCGATGGCAAGAACAGCGCCGAGAAGCCCGATGTAGGCAAGCTGGACCAGAATGGTCGCTGCCGATGATTCTATTAACGTGCTGAGAACAAGCCCCCTAGACAAGAGCACTATGGGCCACAGGACGGAAAAACAGACCACGGACAGCCTGGCAGACGCAAGGCTCACGTAGCCCCCGCGCACGCGATCCCGCCGTACTCCGCCATATCCAGAGACTCCCCGCGCTGCGAGGCGTTGCTCATCGCTAGCCGCAATGACCATTTAGCACCCCCTTAAAAACAGCGCGGCAAGCGAGTATGCGCCCCTGCGAAGCATCGCCAGCCTGGCTCTATCCTTACAATCTCGCGCCACAGCCCCCCGTATGCTGTCGAGGCCTTCGATTGATTCGAGCACAGCCGAAATCTCGGTCGAAAGCACCCCGCGCCTCTTGAGCCGCCCGGCGTAGTTCGCCAAAATCCGAGCCATCGAAAGGCGCGCTTCATTCCTCTCAGCCTCGCCGAGACCGCACGCATCGCAAAAGCCCATCAGGGCCGCGTACATCTTCCCATAATCCTCGGCATCGGATGCGCTGGGGGGCCGCTCCGTCCTGCTGCCCTCGTTGGCCACATACACGTAGGCGGTTTGGGGAGAATATGCAGCCGTACGAGCCTTCTCGAGGAAGGCAAGGTTGAAGCAAAGGTCCTCCCCGAGACCTTGACCAAGGGGAAACAGAACTCCCTTGCTCAAGGCTTTCTTGTAAAGCCTTGACCAAGGGGAATTCGCCGTGCACGTTAGGGCGAGAGCTCTCGCACGCCCGATATCCGAGGGAGAGAGCTGCGGTTTCACGACCCTCTGAGAGCCATCGCTCTCTCGAACGTAATCAAACGTGATGTAGTCCTCGCCGCCCCGCTTAGCGTCGAACGCCATGCCGAGATAGCCTGGCGCAGCATAGTCGTCGGCGTCAACGAAAGCGATGTAGTCGCCGTTCGCGGCAGCAATGCCGAGATTCCTGGCAGAGCTCACGCCCCCGTTGCCCTGACGAATGCAACATGCAATGCCCGGGTGCAGGCGGCACCAGTTGTCGCAAACCTCCGCAGTGTTGTCCGTCGAGCCATCGTCGACGACTAATATCTCGTAGCGCCCAAGGAAGCGTACGTCCACGAGCGAGTCGAGTGCCCTAGGGAGGGAGACTGCCGCATTGTAGGCAGGTATAACGATACTGAGCTCCATGCAGCTCACCGCCGGTCCTTAAGGGCGGAGCCCACCTTGGCAGCGGCAAGGATAGCGGGGTAGCACCGGCTGCGGATCAACGTGAGGAACGCCCGAGCAGACCTCGGCAACTTCTCTATATCTATGCCTCCCGTGGCGTTCGTCTTCTCAATGCCCTCCTTCAAGTGTCTGCAGGATGAGACGAAACCGCGATTCGCCCTAGCTTCATGGAATATAGCCATGAAAAGCCAGTATGCCTTAAATGCGTTCAGCTGGTCGTCGAGCCACTCCTCCTTACTGCCGAGCCTCGACACGAGGTAGTCGATGAGAAGCCTGTTGTTCTCGAACCTCGTCGGGTCGTAGGCCGTGCTTATCGAGGACTCGTTGCCCTTGAAGTAGCAGTAGAGAGCGTCTTCTAGAACGACTAGAGACGTGGAGTGATAAAGCGCCTCGAAGACGTAGGCGTTGTCCTCGCCCATCCTAATGCGCTCGTCCTCGCAGTGATGCTTAAGCAGAATCTCACGTCTGTAGACCTTGTTGCAGGCCATCGGGTTGAAGATGCCCCGGCAGAAAGGCAGCCTTTTGTCCCAAATCATATACGGCAGAATCTCTCCGCGCAGGCGCGCACTATCGTAAAACCCGCTCGCAGCATAGCAGGGCACAGGTTCCTCGCGATCGGGATAGACCATAGTCGCATTGAAGATGACGGCATCTGGTTTGTAAGGCTCAATCGCCCGTGACCAAAGCGTCTCGAGGGCGTCCTCGACCATCCAGTCATCGGAATCTACCGGGACGATGTAATCTCCCGCTGCAATGGCGAGACCGGCATTGCGAGCGCTACAGAGACCGCCGTTCGGCTTGTGGACGACCTTGACCCGGGCGTCCGTCGATGCGTAGCTCTCACACAACGCGGGACTGCCATCGGAGGACCCGTCATCGACCAGCACCACCTCGAAATCGCTAAAGCCCTGGCCAAGAACGCTCTCCACGCAGCGTGGGAGCCACGGCTCGACGTTGTATACGGGTATCACAACGGAAAACACCGGCATCGCTAAAGAACACCACCAATCGCGAACGAGTCCCCACATGGGACGCTATACAAACAAATAGAAGCCAACAACAGCTCACTCCTCCCTGTGCCGCGCTCCGTCAGATGGAAGGCGAACAAGGGACAAAGCAAAGCCCCCAATCGCGTGAAGAACCCATGCGACCAGAACGGTTCCCGCGACCGAGAACGCGATGAATGGCCCCGACGAAAGCCCCCCCTGCAATTTCGGAAACGAGGGAGAATACCGTCCCGTGCACGAGGTAAACCTCGTAAGAGATCGACCCAAGGATGGCGTTCAACCTGCTTCCCAGCGAAAGCAGGGAGTCAACGACCAGCATGAGCATGACGAGCGCCATGCCGAGCAGAATCTTGAGCAGGTAGTCGCCGAAGAAAGGCACGCCCTTGCACTTGAGATAAAGGAACCCGATAAGGACAGAAGCCGCTGTTGTCAACGCGAGACTGGCAACAGGCCTGCAACGAAGGGCATCGCAAAGGTGATCCTTGTTCCGCGAGAGCAAGATGCCCCACGCAAACCCCCATATCTCCGTCGGCCAACGGTAAATCGGGCTCAAATCCCCAGCGACATAGCCAACGACGCTCAAAAGTGCCACGCAACCGACGGTAAGGAGGTCCTTGCGAGCTTTGTCGACAGGAAGGAACTTGTTGGTCGCCCAGAAGGCAAGGTAGCAGAGCAGCAGCCAGACGACCCAGTTATCGACCCTGAGCAGGGTGAGAATCGAATCCGGACTCCCGAAGGCATAGCTCTCCACAAGCTTCAGCACATTGACGAGCAGACACGGGACGAGAATCTTCGGAAGCCTCCTGATCCAGAAGCCGTCCAGCGCCCGGACCCCTCTCGACGCAAGGCCGAGCGAAAGCCCATAAGCCGAGGTCATGAAGAAGAAGGTGACCCCGATGTAGGCGAAGCTGCCCACCGCGTCTTGAATCGGGTTCTGATAAGCGACAGGAACATGCACAAGGATGATGACGAGGCACCAGAAGCCACGAAGGGCGTTGGACTCCTCCTTGCTGAAGAAATCCTCCCTAGCAGGATGGCGCCGAGCGCCTCCGACGCCCACCGCCGCGATGAGCGCCAGGACGAGCCCCATGCATATGAGGTCGAGCGGGGCCACCTACAGCGCCTCCTCGGTCTCGTACACGTGGGCGTCGGCTCGGCTCGCGTCGGAGAGGCCGTCGTTGATCGCGGCGTGCATGTCGCAGGTGGAAAGAGCGTCCAGCTCCTCCTTCGTCACCTTGCCCGACTCGTAGTCGCGCACGATGGGGAGCTCGTGCATGTCGAACTTCTTGCCGGGCTTGAGCTTGTGCGCCAGCACCCACGACGCGGGTTTCCAGATGTACTTGTGCATGGCCGGAGACACGGAGCCGATCATCCAGCAGTTGCGGTCGCAGTGGCGCACGCAGCCGCGTACCTTCTCGGCCTGGGCGCTCCCCCACAGCTCATCCCAGGACTCGTCGTTAAGGTTGCCCATAACGAGCTTCTCCTTGGTGCCGTTGCAGGGCATTACGTCGCCGTAGGGGTCGATGAAGAACGTGTCGAACGCCATATCGCACGGGAGCAGGCGCTTCTGCCCATAGATGTAGTTGATGAGGCCCATGTTGAAGTACGCGCGGAACCACTTCTTGGGCTCGTTGGACTTGAGGAGCTCGTTTACCAGGTCCTCGAAGTTCTGGGCCACCATGGGACGGTCCTTGATGATGTTCTTCGCCTCGACAAAGTAGAAGCTGTTGTGCAGGCTGGCGGTGGCGAACTCCATGCCGAGCTCGTCGGAAAGCTTGTACAGCTGCACCAAGTCCGCAGCGTTGCGATCCTGCACCGTCATGCCAAAGCCCACGTCCGGGTGCTTCATTTCCACAAGCTTCTTGAGCGTCTCGTAGCCGCGGTTGAAGCCATCCTGGAGACCACGGATCTCATCGTTGGTCTGCTGCAAGCCCTCGATGGAGATGCGAATTCCCACCTGGGGGAATTCCTCGGCAAGAGCGATGATGCGATCCGTAAAGAAGCCATTGGTGGAAATGACGATACGGTCGGACTTCTTGTACAGCTCGCGCACGATATCTGCAAGGTCGGTCCTGATAAAGGGCTCACCACCGGTGATGTTGGTGAAGTACATACGTGGGAGCTTCTTGATCACGTCGAGGGAGAGCTCCTCCTCCGGACGGCTGGGAGCCTTGTAGCGGTTGCACATGGTGCAGCGCGCGTTGCAGCGGTAGGTGACGATGACGGTACCGTTGAGTTTCTTTTCGACCATCTATTTAACCTTTCAAAATCAAGCTGAATACAATTCGAGGGTCCGCTCGACGACGGAGTCCCAGTTGTAGGATTTCTCGACGTGTGCCTTGGCGGCGCCGCCGAGGACTCTCCCGCGGACACTGTCAGCGAGCAGGCCTTGCAGCGTGGCCCGCAGGGAATCGGCACTGCCCTTCTCGAACGTCACGCCGTTGCCGGCGAGGACGTCCGCGCACTCGGGGATGTCGCTCGTCACGCAGCAGCAGCCATATGCCATCGCCTCCAGCAGGCTCATGGGCATGCCCTCGACATCGGACGGCAGTACGTAGGCGTAGCAGTTGGAGTAAAGCTCCTCCAGGGGCTCGCCGTTCACGAAGCCGGTGAAGAGGATGCGGGGGTCGCCCTGCGCGGCCTCGCGAAGGGACACCTCGTACTCGGAGGTGTCCGAACCGCCGCCGGCGATGACAAGTTTCTTATCTGTATCAAGTCCCTTGAAGGCATCGATCAGGAGCTCGGGGCGCTTCTCGGGAACGAGCCGGCCCAGGTACAGCAGGTAGGAGCCCTCGTCGAGCCCCCACTCCTCCTTTATCTGATTGACCGGTCTCGGCTGTTTTACCTCGATACCGTTGGGGATGAACGTCGCCGTGCGGCCGTAGGCGTCCTGAAAATAGAACTGGGCCGATTTGGACAGGACGACGAGGCCGTCGGCCTTGGTGGCGGCCGCCCTCTCCCCCATCTTGATGTACGTGCTGGCGAGCTTCCCCCACTTGGCGCGCTGCCAGTCCAGGCCGTGGATGGTGGCGACGGTGCGGATGCCGGCGTGCCTGACCAGAGGCAGTGGCACGCAGGGACCCTCGGCGTGGTAGTGGATCACGTCGGGCCTGTTCTTGATGGCCGCCAGGGTGGCGAAGTACGAGGAGCTCAGCGCGGCGAGCCCCTTCTTGTCTATCGTCCTCACGGGGACGACGCGCACGCCGTCGACGGTGCGCTCGTGGCAGTCCGCGGCGTCGCCGGTCATGACGTCCGCACCGGAACGGTCATAACAGGTGACCTCGTGGCCGAGCGCCGCCATGCGGCGGGCGAGCTCGGTCACGACGACCTCCACGCCACCCTCGCGGGAGCCGTATCTCTTATGTCCGATCATCGCGATGCGCATCTAGCACGCACCCTTGCCGGTGATGACCTCAATAACCGTCAAGACAATAATCTTGAGGTCGGTCAAAATGCCTCGATTAACGATGTACTCAAGATCGCGCTGCACCATGCCATCAAAACCAGTTGAGTTTCGATCGGTAACCTGCCACCAGCCGGTGATCCCGGGCTTCACGGCCAGGCGCTGCAGGTCGTACTCGGTGTACTCCGCAACCTCGTTGGGCAGAGGCGGGCGCGGGCCCACGACCGACATCTGGCCCAGGAACACGTTCAGGAACTGCGGGAACTCGTCGATGGAGTGCTTGCGGATGAACTTGCCGATCTTGGTGACGCGCGGGTCTTCCTTCATCTTGAACATGGCGCCGGCGATCTCGTTCTGCTCCTTGAGCTCGGCGAGGCGCTCGTCGGCGTCTTTGTACATGCTGCGGAACTTCCACATGCGGAAGGTGGACAGGCTGCCGTCGCGGTGGGTCTGGCCCACGCGGATCTGGCTGTAGAACGGGTTGCCCTCGCTCTCCAGGCGGATGGCCGCGGCCAGCACCAGGCTGGGTATGGCGATGACTACCAGCACGCAGCCGCTGAACACGATGTCGAAGGCGCGCTTGACGGTGCGGTAGGCCAGGTGCGTGCGGTCCCAGTCCTTCACGGCCTGCATGGCCTTGTAGCGCATGCTCGCGTCACCGCCGCTCATTGCCTGGGCAACAAGCGCAGCCCCCACCGGCGCGTTTTGCCCTGTCACTTCTTTACTAGTCAAGTTCAAATCCACGTCCCTGCCCCCAGGGATCCCCCAATCGATGAATTCAAATTGCGAATGAATTGCCAGTGCGACGTCCCCTTACGTCTTACTGGGCACGTCTAACGGAAGCAGCTCCCTAAAAGCGGAGTCGCCTTCGCCCACGTCTACCAGGCACCAGCGCTTATGACGGTCGATCTTCTTAACCCGGGCTTCTTGCCCTACCAAGGGCCCCTGCTCTATGTGCAGCACACCGTCTTCTATGCGGGCTACGCTGTTGCGCACCACGCCGTCGTCGTCCAGTACGCTGCGGTACCAGTCCTGCGCATCGTCCGGCATGGGCATGTACGCCCGCTCCCTACTGCCGGCGATGCGACAGCCAAAGCTCAACTGGGCCAAAGCCCTATCGAGCGCGGCGGCATCGCGCGTGGCGACGAAGAAGTATTCCTTGTACATAGGTTTGGTTTGGAGCGACCAAGCGCCGTCCCGCTTAAACCAGAACTCCTTTTGCATCACAAAAGCGTCCTGCATCAACTCGTGCGGGATAATGCGGCGGACCTTTTCGCAGGTCTCGCGCTCTTTACCGTTGGGGGTGTGGACCAGATACCAGCGGACGCGGCCGTGCTGGCTATTGGTGGTGGCGCCGTTAAATGCGCCCGGCAGCTGCTCTTGGCGCCGTGCCGTCTGTTCCATCTCTCGCCCCCTTCTCTTGCTTTGCGATGCACGCAAATGCAGGGGCGTTTAGAACAGGCTTCTCGCTCGCAGCTAGGCGCAGTCGCAAAAGTACAGGTTTCTGTAGAGGCGTATGGAGATGTGTCTACCGGCAGTACATTTTGCGTAATCTGCGCAAACGTTAATAAATTGCTCGTATAATGGCCTGTATCGAAAGATACAAAAACCTGTACCTTTTTGTGCAACAAAAAAAGCCGCTGTATCAGCGGCTTTTTCTCGTTTGGGCATTAAAAAAGGCGACCGCCCTTTGTGCACGGTCGCCTTTAGTTGTTGTGTAGTTTGCCTTAGGCGCGAGTCTTAATCTCCTCGGTCACCTTGGCCACAAACTCGTCAACACTCATCTGAACGGTCTCGTTGGAGCGATCGCGGACGGAGATGTTGCCGGCCTCGACCTCCTTCTCGCCCAGGATGAGCATATAGGGCACGCGGTCGATGCTGCGGGCCTCGCGGATCTTGTAGCCGATCTTCTCGTCGCGGTCGTCGCAGACCACGCGAATGCCGGCCTCCTCAAGCTTGGCGCACACCTCGTGGGCGTAGTCGCGGCTCTTCTCGGAGACCGGAAGCGCCTTGACCTGCACGGGAGCCAGCCAGGTGGGGAACTTGCCCGCAAAGTGCTCGATCAGAATGCCAATAAAGCGCTCGATGGAGCCAAAGCACACGCGGTGCAGCATAATGGGGCGCTTCTTGGTGCCGTCGGCGTCCACGTACTCCAGATCAAAGTTGAGCGGCATCTGGAAGTCGAGCTGCACGGTACCGCACTGCCAGGTACGGCCGAGCGAGTCCTCCAGGTGGAAGTCGATCTTGGGGCCGTAGAAGGCGCCGTCGCCCTCGTTGACCTCGTAGTCCATGTGCAGCTGCTCCAGAGCGGTGCGCAGGCCCTCTTCGGCTCGTGCCCAGTCCTCGTCAGAACCCATGGAGTCCTCGGGGCGGGTGGAAAGCTCAACGTGATACTTAAAGCCAAACTTCTGGTATACGGAGTCGATAAGGTTGACCACGCCCACAATCTCGTCGGTCAGCTGGTCGGGGCGCACAAACAGGTGGGCGTCGTCCTGGTTAAAGCAGCGCACGCGGAACAGGCCGTGCAGGGCTCCGCGCAGCTCGTGGCGGTGCACCAGGCCAATCTCGCCGGCGCGGATGGGCAGCTCGCGGTAGGAGTGCGGCTTGGAGGCGTACACCAGCACACCGCCCGGGCAGTTCATGGGCTTAATGCAGTACTCTTCGTCGTCGATGACGGTGGAGTACATGTTGTCCTTGTAGTGGTCCCAATGGCCCGAGGTCTTCCACAGCTGCTTGTTCATGATGAGCGGCGTGGAGATCTCCACGTAGCCGGCCTTGTGGTGGATCTCGCGCCAGTAGTCCAGCAGCGTGTTCTTAAGGATCATGCCGTTGGGCAGGAAGAACGGGAAGCCGGGGGCCTCGTCGCGCATCATAAAGAGGTCCATCTCGCGGCCGATCTTGCGGTGGTCGCGCTTCTTGGCCTCCTCCAGCATGCGCATGTGCTCGTCGAGCTCTTCCTTGGTGGCAAAGGCGACGCCGTTGATGCGGGTGAGCATCTTGTTGTCCTTGTCGCCCTTCCAGTAGGCGCCCGAGACGCCGGTAAGCTTAAAGGCCTTGAGGGCCTTGGTGTAGCAGATGTGAGGGCCGACGCACATGTCGATGTAGTCGCCCTGCTGGTAGAAGGTGATGCGGGCGTCGTCGTCCAGATCGCCGATGTGCTCGACCTTGTACTTCTCGCCGCGCTCCTCCATAAGGGCGATGGCCTCGGCACGGGACTTCTCGTACACGGAGAACTTGAGGTTCTCCTTGACGATCTTTTTCATCTCGGCCTCGATCGCGGGGAAGTCGTCCTCGCTGATCTTGACGCCCTCGGGCAGGTCGACGTCGTAGTAAAAGCCGTTGTCGGTCGCGGGGCCGTAGGCAAAATCGGCCTGGGGGTACAGGCGCTTGATGGCCTGCGCCATGATATGCGCGGCGGAGTGGCGGATGACGTGCGTGACCTCGTCCTGCGGGAGCTCGGCCACCGAACCGTCATTGTAGAGTGCCTTCATGGGTATGTTTTCTCCTCTCGGATGCCTTGTGCAAGTGCTGCTTGGCGCCGTGCGGTGTGCATTGCGCTTGCCGGCGCGTGCGTTTTGACTTGCATCATTATAGGCAGGTTACCTAGGTATACAAGCGCCCGCCGCACCTGAATGGCACGGCGGGCGAATTTCTACGCATGCTTCATCGCGTGGGGCGGGTGCAGGGCGCGCGGCGTTCGCGTGGCGCGCGGGGCCCGTGGCTTGCGGCCGGCCCGGCGATGGATGCGCTACTGAATGCGAGTTCGGCAGTAGGGGCAGACCTTCCAGTGCGCGTCGAGCGGGCGATGGCAGCTGGGGCACACGTTGCGAACCTGGGTGTCGCACACCGGGCAGACCACAAAGTCCTTCTCGATGGGCGCACCGCACTGCGGGCAGGTGCCGTACTGGGCAAGCTGACGCTCGCGCAAGGCCATGTCCAGCTCCTGCTCCTCGCGGTCGGCCGCATAGGAGTGCGGGCGCAGGACCAGGTAGGCGATGAGGCCTACAAACGGGATGAGGGCAATGATGCCCCATGCCACGTAAGCGCTGGCGCCGCGGCGACGGGCGTCAATAAACACATAGACGACCGACAGCACGTACAGGGCGATGATAAAGCCAACAAAGGCATAGATGACGCCCATAAGCTGCGGCGACATGAGCTCGGAGATGTACTTGGACATTACGGATACCTTTCGGGGTAGTTACAACTCGAGTTAGTGTAACACGGGGGTTAACGATTTGGCAGGTCGTAGGCATGGGCGGATAGAAACATCTCAATCTGTAACAGGTGAGAGCGGAATCCGGGTCCAGATGTTACAGAATTAGATAAACCGTTCTCTCCCCGACTACAATCTCGATCTGTAACATCTTGACTCCAAAATCAGTCCCTACTGTTACCGATCAAGATGAACGGTGAGCCCTCCGTTAAATATCTCAATCTGTAACAACTAGGGGCCAGAAATCCTTCTATCTGTTACAGATCAAGACAAAGGAAAATGTCCAATCTCAATATCTCAATCTGTAACAACAACTCGGCAAAAACAGGTCTAACTGTTACAGATTTAGACATTCGAAACCGACTGATGGGTTCATCTAAATCTGTAACATCTAGACCCCAAAACGGTCCCGAGATGTTACAGATCGAGACAGATGACCTCTCCCTGACTTTAAATCTCAATCTGTAACACATAGGACCGATTTTCTACTCTTACTGTTACAAATCAAGACAAACAGAAGGCCCGCCTGGCAAACGTCTCGATCTGTAACATCTGGAACCCAACTCTTCTGCTTACCGTTACAGAACGAGACAAACCTTTGACAACAGGGGTGCCAGACGAGGTCACCGATTGACCTGAGTCTCCCCTCGCCTGCCGTTGGCGGATGCAGCGGGGCTGTTCGCCGCATTGCCACTGCGCGGGGGATGCGCACACCGTAGGATAGCCTTATTGACAGCCTGTCAACTCGTCTTGGAGGCACTGTGACGGAAACGTTTGATATCGCGATTGTGGGCGCGGGCATCACCGGATGCGCCATCGCGCGGCAGCTCGCACGCTATGACCTGTCCATCTGCGTGGTCGAGGCGGCCAACGACATTGCCCTGGGCGCGTCGAAGGCCAACGGCGGCCTGGTGCACGCCGGCTACGATCCGGCGCCGGGCACCGTAAAGGCGCAGGTCAACGCCCGCGGCTGCGAGCTATATGGCACGTGGGCCCAGGAGCTGGGCTTTTTGTTTTGCCGCACCGGGTCCATGGTGCTGGGCTTTAGCGACCAAGACCGCGCGCAGCTGGAGCAGCTGCAAAGCAACGGGCTGGCAAACGGCGTACCC
This sequence comes from Collinsella sp. HCP28S3_E9, assembly GCF_052065455.1. NCBI lineage: Bacteria > Bacillati > Actinomycetota > Coriobacteriia > Coriobacteriales > Coriobacteriaceae > Collinsella > Collinsella sp. HCP28S3_E9. Next base: position 107,002 of record NZ_JBQHTZ010000005.1, on the reverse strand, counting down.
GAGTTGGCGATCATCGGGGCCGAGCGCATCCACGAGTTGGAGCCGCGCGCCAGCGCCCAGGCCACGTGCGCGCTGTGGTGTCCCTCGACCGGCTATGTCGATCCGTTTGAGGTCGCCATCGCCGCGATGGAGAACGCGGTCGCCAACGGCGTGACGTTTGTGCGCTCCGCACCGGTGGAGACGATCGAGGTAGCTCCCGGCGCTGGCGACATGAGCGGTGACGGGACCGCTCGTTTTACGCTGGTGACACCGGCCGGTGATGTGCGCTGCCGCTATTTGATTAACGCGGCGGGCAACGGCGCCGCAGACATCTCGCATATGGCGGGCGCCGAGGAGTTCCAGATGGTCTGGCGCCAGGGTAACATTGTGGTGCTGGACAAGGAGCCGCGTGCACTCATGCCGCTCTACCCCGTTCCCACGCCGGTTTCCAAGGGCGTCATCGTCACGGGCACCGTCCACGGCAACACGGTGATCACCGCGACGGCCGCTGTGCGCGAGGCGGGCGACACGCAGACCTATGCGAGCGATGTCGACGCTCTGCTGAGCGGCGCGCGCAAGCTGGTGCCCGACCTGGACACGCGCCGCGTGGTGCGAGCGTTTGCCGGCGGGCGTCCGGTCATTAAGGGAACGAACGACTTTTTTATTGGACAGTCCGCCGTGGTACCGTGGCTGTTCCAGGCGGCGGGCATTCAGTCGCCGGGCGTAGCGAGCGCTCCGGCCATTGCCGAGCGCATGGAGCACGTGATGCGCGAGGCGGGTGTTGCTTTGCGCGAGCGGGCCGATTGGGATCCGATTCGCCGCGCGCCGGACGACTTCGACCGTGCGCCGCTTGCGCGCAAGGAAGAGCTGATCGAGTCCGACCCCGCGTGGGGGCAGATTGTCTGCCGCTGCGAGACGGTGCCCGAAGCCGAAATCGTGGCCGCGATTCGACACCGCCCGGGTGCGGTCTCGGTCGAGGGCGTCAAACGCCGTTGCCGCGCCGGCATGGGTCGGTGCCAGAGCGGCTTTTGCCAGAGCCGAGTGGTGCGGATTCTGGCCCGCGAGCTGGGCTGCGATCCCAGCGAGGTGCTGCTGGAGGACACTGGCTCGTGGCTCGTTGAGGGACCTTTGAAGGGGGTGCGCTAGGATGGCGACGAGTATCGATATGGGTGCGGTATCGGGCGTCGAGTGCACTTGCGCAGATGCCGACAGGGTATCAATTGCTGCCGGCGCCGTGCAGACGCAGGCGTTCGACGTAGTCGTTATCGGCGGCGGACCTGCCGGCATGGCGGCCGCACTTGCCGCACACAAGGCCGGAGCGCGCGTGGCCATCGTTGAGCGCGAACAGCACCTGGGCGGCATCCTGCGCCAGTGCATCCACCCGGGCTTTGGCCTCTCACACTTTAAGCAGGAACTGACCGGTCCCGAGTACGCACAGCGCTTAATCGACCAGGTGCGCGAAACCGATATCGCACTGTTCCTGGACAGTATGGTGATTGGGATCGACTCAAGCGAGGACAAAGTCGCAGGCACGGGCGCAAGTGGCGCGGCGAGCGATGCCTCGGCACACACCGTCACGCTCATGAGCCCCGCCGGCGTGTTGCAGCTCACCGGGCGCGCCGTCGTCCTTGCCATGGGGTGTCGCGAGCGCACGCGCAGCGAGATCAAGATTCCCGGCAGCCGCCCCGCCGGCGTGTTTACCGCCGGCCTGGCGCAGCGATACATCAACATCGACAACCTCAAGCCCGGCTCGCGCGCCGTCATTTTAGGCTCGGGCGACATTGGGCTCATCATGGCGCGTCGCTGCACGCTCGAGGGGATTTCGGTCGAGGGCGTGTACGAGCTTATGCCATACGCCAACGGCCTGCGCCGCAATGTGAAGAACTGCCTGGACGATTTTGGCATTCCGCTGCACCTGTCCACCACCGTCACACGCGTGATTGGGCACGACCGCGTGGAGGCCGTCGAGGTGAGCCAGGTCGACGAAAATCTGGCGCCCATTCCGGGGACCGAGCGCATCGTTCCGTGCGACACACTGCTGCTTTCGGTGGGTTTGATTCCCGAGAACGAGCTTTCGGTAGGCGCGGGTGTTGAGCTTGACCCGCGCACGCGCGGCGCCGTGGTGGACCAGAGCCTGCAGACGGGCGTGCCAGGCATCTTTGCCTGCGGCAACGTGCTGCACGTGCACGACCTGGCCGATAACGTGACGGCCGAGTCCGAGCGTGCCGGTGCGGCTGCAGCGACGTACGCGCTGGGGACCGGCACGGATGTCGAGACGGGCGCTGGCTGCCAGCTCACGGTCTCCCCTGCCGACATTGCCGGCTACGCGCTGCCGGGACGCATTACGGCCGTGGCACTCACCAGGCTCAACTTCCGCGTGCGCCGGCCGGTCGATGCCGCCCGCGTGCGCATTCTGGCGGGCGACGAGGAACTGCTTACGGGCAAGGTCCGCGCGTTTAAACCGAGCGTTATGGAAAGCTTCCCGCTGCCGGCAAAGGTGATACAGCGAGCGCTCGACCTGGGTGCCAGCGAGATTATCCTTTCCGTCGAGCCCGTCGAGGAGGCATAGCCATGAGCACAAATGCGATCGAGACGCTACAGTTCAACTGCACCACCTGCCCATCCGAGTGCCTCCTTACGGTGGAAGTGGAGCGCGGGGCCGACGACCGCGTGGCGACGGTGCGCGCCGTGACCGGCAACAGCTGCCCGCGCGGCGATAAGTTCGCACATCAGGAGCTCACCTGCCCCATGCGCGTCCTCACTACCACCGTGGCGGTATCAGGCGGCGACGAGGCGCTGCTGCCCGTCCGCACGGCCGAAGCCATCCCGCTCGAACTCCATGCCCAGACCATGGACCTCATCCGCGGCCTAGTGGTCAAAGCCCCCATCCGCATGGGCGATGTAGTCCTCCCCAACCTCCTAGACACCGGTACCGACCTCATCGCCAGCATGGACATCGACCCGGCCTAAGCAGCTCGTTTGGGACGGTGCTCTTTTAGCTACCCCGCATCCGCCCCGCCCCTCCTCAATTGCGGTGAAATAATTCCCGATTTCCGCCAAAACCCCGGCATCAAGGAACGATTCCACCGCAACTTGCCTTGGGATCGGTATTTAGCTTGTGCCTACTTTAGTGCCATTTCAAAACTATGCCGGATTACGGGGCTGATTCGGAGACCCCCACCCATACCGGCAATTTTCGATTTTTGATAAGCCTTCTACCTGCGGTTTTAATTTCGCGATTTTTCCCATGGTCAAGTAATACAGGTCCAGCCCCGTAATCCGCCATAGTTTTGAAACCAGCCCATTTGGGACGGGACCATATTGACTACTTTTACCTATCAGCTCGCATGTTTGACGCAGCTAAAATAGCCCCGTCCCAAATTGACTACCCTGGCATTGGGGATACCATGGTGGCAACCTAACGAAAGGACGATGTATGGCACATGTCGATGACCAGCGCGTGGCACGCGTGCTCGATGCGCTCGAGGCTCAGCACCCCGGCGCGCAGCTGCTCGTAAACGACCCGTGGTCGATTTATTACCTGACCGGCTTTTATGCCGATATGTTCGAGCGTTTTTGCGGCGTACTGCTCGCACGCGGTAGCGAGCCAGTGATCTTGGTCAACGCGCTGCATCAGCTGCCCGAGTATGACAATGCCCGCGTCGAGTACCACACCGATACCGACGTCGTGGCCGACGCCATCGCTCGCGAGGTTGATCCGACCAAACCGCTCGGCATCGACACCGTCATGCGCTCCGGCTTCTTAATGCCCCTCATGGAGCGCCATGCCGCGAGCGAATTCTTCCTAGGCGATTTTGCCGTGACCGCCGCGCGAACCTACAAAGACGCCGCCGAGCAGGAGCTTATGCGCGTGTCCTCGGCCGCTAACGACGCCGTGATGGCCGACGCGATCGTGCTCGTCCACGAAGGCGTGACAGAGCGCGAGATTGCCGACCAGATGCTTGGCCTGTATCGCAAGCACGATTGCGAGGGCTTTAGCTTTCCGCCCATCGTGAGCTTTGGCGCCAACGCCGGCGACCCGCACCACGAGCCAGACGATACGGTACTCAAGCGTTGCGACGTGGTGCTGTTCGACATTGGCGGGCGTCGTCGCAACTACTGCTCGGACATGACGCGCACGTTCCTTTGGGGCGAGCCGGACGAGGAGACGGCACGCATCTACGACATCGTGCGCCGCGCCAACGAGGCCGCCGAGGCGCTCATCGCCCCGGGCGTGCGCATGTGCGACCTGGACCGTGCCGCGCGCGACGTGATTGAGGACGCGGGTTATGGCAAATACTTTACGCACCGTCTGGGACACTCGATCGGCCTGCAAGACCACGAGCCGGGCGACGTCTCGCTCGTCAACGAGCAGGTCGTGGAGCCGGGCATGACGTTCTCCATCGAGCCGGGCATCTACCTCCCCGGCCGCACCGGCGTCCGCATCGAGGACCTTGCCCTGGTCACCGAGAGCGGCGTCGAGATCCTCAACGCCTACCCCCACGATCCGGTCCGCCTAGACTAGGCAATGCGGCAAAGGGACAGCCCCTTTGTCGCATCACATGAATGCCGCCACGAAATGGGCCTATCTACTACGTTTAACCCGCATGGGGCGACCATGCGGGTATTTTTTGAAAATTGGCAAGCCTTCTACCTGCGGTTTTGATTTTGCGATTCTCGGCATGGTTGAGGGTAGCCGGTCAAACGTAGTAGATAGACCCATTTCGTGGCGAGCAGGCAAACTAGCTACCCTGCGGAAGGGATCTAGCGGAGCAGACCGGCAACTTCGCCGGCCAGGGTGATGGTACCTGCTGCTACGAAGGGCTCGCCTGCGGCCTCAAAGGCTGCGAGGGCCTCGGACACGCTGGGGTACACGCCTGCGAGCTTATCGGAGTCCACCAGGGCAGCAAGCTCCTCCGCCGGCAAGGCGCGATCGGAATCGGTCTGTGTGACGACCACGCGCGGGAAGGCCGGGATCAGCACGTCGACGATACCCGCCACGTCCTTGTCTGCCAGCGCGGCGCACAGCAACGTGGGGCGATTCTCTACGCACGGATCGATCTCGTCCAAGGCGCTCACAAAGTTCTCGCAACTCTGGGGGTTATGGCAGGCGTCAATCAGCTTGAGCGGGTCGGTTCCCAACACATCAAAACGGCCCGGCGTGGGGCAGCCCATAAGCGAAGCATCAAGCGCCTCGTGGTCGAGCTCGCGACCCAGATACCCCTCGCAGAGCATAATCGCGCACGCGGCATTCTGCGGCTGATACGCCGGCTTAACCATGCTCGACGTATAAATCGCACGCGGCGTGGTGCAGCTAAACTCAACCGTATCGCCCACATGCGCCGGCACCTTGGTCGTGGCGTGGCTCACCACCAGCGGCACCACACCACACTCGCGACAACGGTTGTCCATAACGCGCTGAACGCTCGGCTCATGCGTGCCCTCGCCCAGCACAACCAGGCGTCCGGGCTTAATGACCGCAGCCTTCTCCCCCGCAATCGCCTCGAGCGTATCGCCCAGAATGCGCGTGTGGTCGAGTCCGATGCCCGTGATGGCAACGGCAACGGGATCGGTCGCGCTCGTGGCGTCCCAGCGACCGCCCATGCCGACCTCGAGCACGGCAACATCCACGCGAGCCTCGGCAAACACCACAAGCGCGGCGGCCGTCAGCAGGTCAAACGGCGTGATGGTATAGGCACGCTCCCCCGCCACCACGCGGCGCGCATTCACTCGATGCCCCGCCTCAACAGCAGCAGAAACGCCACGGGCAAACGCCTCATCGCTCACGACGTGCCCATCGACCTCCATGCGCTCGGGATAGCGAACAAGCTGCGGCGACGTATAAAGCGCAGCCTTGAGCCCCTCGCCGCGAAGGATAGCAGCCGAAAAACGCGTGGTCGAAGTCTTGCCATTGGTACCGGCAACCTGAATGCAATCAAAGTACTCGTCCGGCCGCCCCAGCTCATCGAGCATATCGACAACTGTCTCGAGCAGAGGACCAGCATCCCCAGAAATCCGCCCCGTATCGGCAGCAAGCCCCACAGCCTCACCAAACGAAAGCAAATCAAACTCAAAAGGAACGACATACGACCCAGAACGCTTAGCCATAACCCAAAGTCCCCTCAACATAAAAAGAGGCCCGAATCAACAACGAGCCCCTCCCATTCAAAATATAAGCCAAACACCGCTTTGCAGCAGAATCAAGGCCACAGCCAAGTGGCCTAACCCACCAGTTGCAAACAACCACGTAAACGACCTGGGAGCGGTTTGGGGCTTTGCTCGATACAAGTTCCGCACGAGCCGAAGGCCACTTAATGTGGCCTTCGTGCGAGCAGGACTGTCCGCAGTAGCGAGCAATGCCCCAAACCGCGTCCCCCAGTAACGCCTACGAGAAGTCAGCAACCTGAGCAGTCAGTGCCTCCAGGATCTCCTGGAGCTCAGCTGCACGGTCCCTCTTCTTCTGGACCACCGCGGGCGCGGCCTTGGCCACAAAGCCCTCGTTGGCGAGCGTCTTCTCGCAGCCGGCGAGCTCCTTCTGGGCCGCGGCAATCTCCTTCTCCAGACGTGCCTTCTCGGCCGAAAGGTCAACCTTGCCCTCGAGCACCACAAAGACCTCGACGCCGCTGTCGACCACGGCGATGCTCGCGGCCGGCTTCTCAACATCGGTACCCATGACCAGCGAGGCGGTATTGGCCAGCGGCTCGATGGTCGAGCGCAGGCTCTCGAGCTTCTCGATGTCCTCGGCACCGGCACGCACGACCACGTCGAGCTCGGCCTTGGGGCTCAAGCGATAACGCGAACGCGTGGCGCGGGCGGCAGAAACGACGGTGCGACACAGCTCAAACGCGCGCTCGGCGTCCTCGTCGACATACTTGACATAGTCGGCAGGCTCGGGCCACTTGGCGATCATGAGCGCCTCGGCGCGGTCCACGTTGCCCTCGGCGTCCAGGTCGAGCACGCTCGCCGGCATGTTGTCCCAGATCTCCTCGGTGACAAACGGCATGAGCGGGTGCATCAGGCGAATAGAGGTATCGAGCACAAAGATCAGGTTTCGCTGCGCCTGCAGACGGCCCTCGCCCTTCAGGCGCGCCTTGGTGACTTCGACGTACCAGTCGCAGACCTCGTTCCAGAAGAACTGCTGAACACCGCGGGCCATGTCGCCAAAGGTGTAATTCTCGATGCCCTCGGTAACCATCTTGACGGCCTTGGCCAGACGACTGAACATCCAGGCGTCGGCCGGCGTCTCTACGACAGGCTCGCCGGGCGTGTAGCCCTCCATGTTCATAAGCAGGAAGCGGCTGGCGTTCCAAATCTTGGTCACAAACGACTTGGCCTGCTCGGTACGCGGGCTGTCGATAAGCTTCTTGGTCTTCTTATCGATGTTCGCGTCAAACTTGACGTCCTGGTTGTTGGTGCAGAGCGTCAGCAGGTTGTAACGCATGGCGTCAGCACCGTACATGCCAATGAGGTCCATGGGGTCAACGCCGTTGCCCTTGGACTTGGACATGCGGCTGCCGTCCTTGGCAAGAATCGTCGGGTAGATGACGACGTCCTTAAACGGTACCTCGTCCAGGAAGTACAGCGAGCTCATGACCATGCGGGCGACCCACAGCGCGATGATGTCGCGCGCGGTGACGAGTGCCGTCGTGGGGTGATGTCCCTCGAGCAGCTCCGGCTTTTGGGGCCAGCCCTGCGTGGCGAAAGTCCACAGCTGCGAGCTAAACCAGGTGTCCAGCACGTTCTCGTCCTGGTGCACGTGATGGCCGCCGCACTTGGGACACACGTCGGTGTCCTCGGTCAGGGCGTCCTCCCAGCCGCAGTCCTCGCAGTAGAACACGGGAATGCGGTGGCCCCACCACAGCTGACGGCTGATGCACCAGTCCTTGAGGTTCTCCATCCAGGTGGTGTAGGTCTGCGTCCAGCGCGCGGGATGGAAGGTGACCTTGCCGGAGTTGACGGCGTCGAGCGCAGGCCCCTTGAGCTTGTCGACGGCCACAAACCACTGCTCGGACAGCCACGGCTCCAGGGCGGAGTCGCAACGGTAGCAGTGCATGACGGAGTGATCGAGGTCCTCGACGTGATCGAGCAGGCCGTGCTCGTCGAACCACTTGATGACGGCCTCGCGGCACTCGTCGCGGTTCATCCCGGTGAACTCGCCGTAGCCCTCGACGACCACCGCATGCTCGTCAAAGATGTTGATCTGCGGCAAGTCGTGGGCCTGACCCATGGCGTAGTCGTTGGGGTCGTGGGCCGGTGTGACCTTGACAAAGCCGGAGCCAAAGTTGGCGTCGACATGCCAATCCTCAAAGATGGGGATCTCACGGTCGACGATGGGGAGCTTGACGGTCTTACCCACAAAGGCGGCCTTCTCGGGGTCCTTCGGGGAGACAGCCACGCCCGTGTCGCCGAGCATGGTCTCGGGGCGCGTAGTGGCGACGACGATGTAGTCCTGGCCGTTGACCGGCTCGGTCAGCGGGTAGCGCAGGTGCCACAGGTGACCCTTCTCGTCCTTGTACTCGGCCTCGTCGTCCGAGATGGCGGTGGTGCAGTTGGGGCACCAGTTGACGATGCGCTTGCCGCGGTAGATCAGGCCGTCGTGGTACCAGTCGCAGAACACCTTGCGCACGGCCTGGGCGTAGTCCTCGTCCATGGTAAAGCGCTCGTTATCAAAGTCGACGGAGCAGCCCATACGCTTGATCTGCTCGACGATGATGCCGCCGTACTCGTGGGTCCAATCCCAGCAGGCGTCGACAAACTTATCGCGGCCGATCTCCAGGCGGCTGATGCCCTCGCTCTTGAGCTTCTTGTCGACCTTGGTCTGCGTGGCGATGCCGGCGTGGTCGGTACCGAGCACCCAGCGGGTGGACCTGCCGCGCATGCGGGCCATGCGGATGATGGCATCCTGGATGGAATCGTCGGTGGCGTGACCCATGTGGAGCTTGCCGGTCACGTTGGGAGGCGGAATGGTGACAGTGCAGTCGCCCACGCCCTCACGGCGCTTGTAGTAGCCGCCGTCGAGCCACTTCTGCAGGATCGCCGGCTCGTTGGTCGACGGATCGTAGTTTTTGGGCATTTCTTCCATATATCTCTCCCTGTCCCGCCGGCGTGTCCGCCTGCTTAGGTATCGATTACTTCAGTCTGTAATGACTTCGCTGAGGCTTAAACAAACAAACAGAATAACACAGGTAGTTGGGGTTATTGCGTATATATAAAATAGCCTCCGACCGCGGGTGGTCGGAGGCTATTCAAATTCACATTTGCGAAACCTACCATTTAGGGACAGGTTTATTTTGGTCGGTTTTATATGGGCAAACGTCATTCTCCCTGATAAAACCTGCCAAAATAAACCTGTCCCTTTTTGGCAGGTTTACCCGTAGATGCGCTGGGGCTGTTCGGTGCCCTTTACGGAGGCTTCGGTCACGATGACCTTGGCGACTCCTTCCTCGCTCGGCAGGTCGAACATCGTCTGCTGCAGCACGTCCTCGCAGATGGAGCGCAGGCCGCGGGCGCCGGTCTTGCGGGCAAGCGCCATGCGGGCAATCTCGTGCAGGGCGGCGTCCTCAAACTCAAGTTCAACGTCCTCGAGCTGGAACATCTTGCGGTACTGACGCACAACGGCGTTCTTTGGCTCGGTCAGGATCGACACCAGGTCGTCCTCGTCGAGCGCCTGTGTCTGGGTGACGACGGGCGTACGTCCCACAAACTCGGGGATCATACCAAAGGCGTTGAGGTCCTGCGGGAGCACCTGACGCAGCAGGTCGTTCTCGTCGACCGAGGTGGGGCCGGCGATCTCGGAGTTAAAGCCCACGCCCTTGTTGCCCACGCGGTCGGCGATAATCTTGTCCAGACCCACAAAGGCACCGCCGCAGATAAACAAGATATTGGTCGTGTCGATCTGCAGCAGCTCCTGCTGGGGGTGCTTGCGGCCGCCGGTGGGCGGAACGCTTGCCACCGTGCCCTCAAGGATCTTAAGCAGCGCCTGCTGAACGCCCTCGCCCGAAACGTCGCGGGTGATGGAGAGGTTCTCGGCCTTGCGGGCGATCTTGTCGATCTCGTCCACGTAGATGATGCCGACCTGCGCACGCTCGATATCGCCATCGGCAGCATTGATGAGCTTGAGCAGGATGTTCTCCACGTCCTCGCCCACGTAACCGGCCTCGGTGAGTGCGGTGGCGTCGGCGATGGCAAACGGCACCTCGAGGATGCGCGCGAGCGTCTGGGCGAGCAAGGTCTTACCGGTACCGGTGGGACCGAGCAGCAAGATGTTGGACTTGGCGAGCTCCACCTCGTCCATATCGTCGTCGAGCCGCGAACCCGCACCCGAGGCCTCGTCAAAGGCCGAAAGCGCGGCGCCGCCCTCGATCACGCGACGGTAGTGGTTGTACACGGCAACCGACATGGCGCGCTTGGCGTCTTCCTGACCCATGACATAGGCCGAAAGCTCGTCATAGATCTCGTGCGGGGTCGGCACGTGCGTAATGACCTGACGCACGTCGTCCTCGAGCTCAAAGCCCTCGGGCTCGGGATCCATGGCAGGCTGCCCGGCAGCCTGACCGTGGTCGTTGAGGAAGCCCGGCAGCTTGCCGTTGCAGGCGGCATCCATAAAGTCCGAAGCCAGCGACTCCTCCAAGATCTCAGAGCAGGCGGCAACGCACTCGTCGCAGATAAAGATGTTGGTAGGGCCCTTTACAAGGCGGCGCACCTGACCCTGCTCTTTTCCGCAGAAGGAGCAGCGGATGGGGTTGCCGTTCTCGTCAAAGTTGTCCTGCATGTTACCGGCCATCCTAGGCGTCCTTCGCGGCAAGATCGCGCGAGGTGACGATACGGTCGATCAGGCCGTAGTCAAGCGCCTCGGTAGCGGTCAGGTAGTTGTCGCGCTCGGTATCGGCCTGGACCTTCTCGATCGGCTGGCCCGAGGCGTCGGACAAGATCTGGTTGAGCTCGCGACGGGTCTTCTTGATCTCCTCGGCCACGATCTCGATCTCGGTCTGCTGACCCTGGGCACCGCCACTGGGCTGGTGAATCATGACCTTGGAGTGCGGCAGGCAGAAGCGCTTGCCCTTGGCGCCGGCCGAAAGCAGCACGGCGGCCATAGACGCGGCCATACCGACGCAAATGGTGGAGACCTGCGGCTTGATAAAGTTCATAGTGTCCAGAATCGCCAGGCCCGAGTAGACCTCGCCACCGGGCGAATTGATGTAGAGCGAGATATCCTTCTCGGCATCCTGGCTCTCAAGATGCAGCAGCTGGGCAACGACCAGGTTGGCGCTGACGGAGTTGATCTCCTCGCCCAAGAAGATGATGCGGTCGTTGAGCAGGCGCGAATAGATATCGTAGCTGCGCTCGCCGCGCGGCGTCTGCTCGATAACGTATGGCACGAGGGCGGAATCGAACTTAGCGATCATACGCATCTCCATTTCTCTCTTGCGGACCAAATTGGTTCTAGATAAACGTACGGTGCCCGCATGCTATGCATTGGCTGGCACCGTACGAAGCAACCGAATAACCGGTTTATAACTTTACCCCATCACGGGCGCCTGCATGCGCTCGCGGGAAAGGTGGCGAGAATTACTCGGCGTCCTTGGCGGTCTCGTCGACCTCGGTCACCTTGGCGTTCTCGACCAGGTGGTCGACGGCCTTGGAGCGACGGATGGACTCGCGGACGGCAGGCATGCGTCCATCGGCGATGAACTCGGCCTTGGAAGCCTCGACGTCCTTGACGCCGGCCTTCTCGAACTCGGCGTTGACGTCGTCCTCGGTGACCTCGATCTTGAGCTCACGGGCGAGGGCGTCGAGCGCCAGGGACTCGCGGGCAACGTCGTTGGCCTGCTTGTGCAGGTCGCCGATGAACTGCTCCATGGTCAGGCCGGAAGCGGGCAGCCAGGTGTCCAGCGTCATGCCGCGGGCAGCGAGGTTGGACAGGAAGTTCTGGCCAAGCTCCTCAAAGACAGACTGCTCGTAGTCGGCGTCCATCTCCTCGAGCTGCAGACGCTCGGCGAGAGCGGCGACGCAACGGTTCTCCTTCTCGGCCGGAAGGCGGGAAGCCTTGTCCTGCTCGATCTCGAGCTTGATGGCGTCGCGCATAGCGTCGATGCTGTCGAAGCCAAAGTCGGACTTGACGAGCTCGTCGGTGAGCTCGGGGGTGTTGCGGACCTTGATGCCCTTGACGGTGACCTCGACGGTGTGGGTCTCGGCCTCCTCGCCATCCTCGACCTCGTCGGTCCAGGTGACGGTCTTGACGTCGTCGACGTTAGCACCGATCAGAGCCTCGTTGAACTCCTTGGGGTTGCTGTCGCTACCGGCGATGAGCATGCGGCCCTCGGCAGCGAAGTTGTCGGCGTTCTCGACGGCCTTGAGGTCGACGGTAACGTAGTCCTCGGCCTCGACGGCACGATCCTCGACGTCCTCGAAGGTGGCGCGGTAGTTGAGGAGCATCTCGACCTGGTTGTTGATCTCGGACTCGGTGACCTCCGCTGGAGGCATCTCGATCTCGACGGCGTCGTAGGAGGAGAGCTCGGCGGCAGGACGCAGAGAGAACTCGACGGTGTAGGTGTAGTCCTCGTGATCCTTGGCGAGGTCGAGCTCCTTGTAGTCACCGTTCTTGGTGGGGACGATGTCCAGCTCGTTGAGAACGGCGGGCTCGTTGGCGGCGATCAGATCGTTGGTGGCCTGAGCGAGGGTGGCCTCGGCGCCAAGAGCAGCGTCGATGACCGGACGGGGAGCCTTGCCGGCACGGAAGCCCGGGAAGCGGTACTTCTTGGCGGTGTCCTTGTAGGCCTTCTTGATCGCGGCGTCGACGTCGGCGGCCGGGATGGTGACCGTAGCGGTGAGCTTGGCGTCCTTGACGTCAGAAGCGGTGATGTTCAACACGTTCCTCCTCATACTGCCCAGCTTATCTGAGGTGCTGGTACCTTTATGCAACAAAGTGTCGCGACGGCCGAGGCCGACGCAGGTGCGTTGGTGCGGGCGAAAGGACTCGAACCTTCACGGGAATCCCACCAGAACCTAAATCTGGCGCGTCTACCAATTCCGCCACGCCCGCATGAGCGCACAGACTAGGAATGATAGCAGATACGAACGGCAAGCGCACGCACACCTTTTTAGGCCCACGACCTCACCACGAGTTACAGCGGAACAGGGTAGCTAATTTGGGACGGGGCTTTTTTAGCTACCCCGCTTGTGAGGGTAGCTAAAAAAGCCCCGTCCCAAATTAGCTACCCCCATCGGCTATCTCACGCAGCCCACAATTCGGTTGAAAAGTGGGCTGCAGTTTCCTCGGGCTTGCCAAAGAGCGGCGGCTGCCGCGCCTCGCCTACTCCCCCAGCAGGGCCTTCTCGGGCGTGATCGGCAGCGAGCGAACCTGGTGGCCGGTGGCGTGCGCCACGGCCGAGGCAACGGCGGCGAGCGGTGTGTTGATGACGACCTCGCCGATCGACTTGGCGCCAAACGGGCCCGTCGGCTCGTAGCTCGGCTCAAAGGCCACGCGAATGCTGCCGATATCCAGGCGCGTGGGCAGCTTGTAGCTCATAAAGTTACCGGTGCGCAGGCGGCCGCGGTCGTCGTGCTCGACAATCTCGTAGAGCGCGTGACCGATGCCCTGGGCAATGCCGCCCTCGGCCTGGACGCGCGCGAGCGCCTCGTTGATCACGGTGCCGCAGTCCACAGCCGCCGCATAGTCCACCACAGTCACCTTGCCGGTGGCCTTGTCGACCTCGACCTCGGCAATGCCGGCCATAAACGGCGGAGGCGAAACGGGCAGGCAGGCAGAAGCATGCGAGGTGAGTGCGTCGCCGCCCGCGATGTTCTTTACGCACAGGTTGGCAAAGTCGCGCAGCGTGAGGTAGCGGCCGCACTCGCGAGCGGCGCGCTCGTCAGACAGACGCACGTACTGGCCGTCGAAGACCACGTCGGCGGCGTCCACGTCCCACATCTGGGCGGCCTTGGCGCAGATCTTCTCGCGCAGCTCGGTCGCGGCATTCTTGGCTGCCAGGCCCGTCACGTACGTGCCCGAGCTCGCGTACGAGCCGGCATCGAACGGCGAGACGTCGGTGTCCACGCCGCGCACCACGATAAGCGAGCTCTCCACGCCCAGCTCCTCGGCGGCAATCTGCGCCAGGATCGTGTCGACACCCATGCCGTTATCGGTGGCGCCGGTGCCGATGGTAATGAAGCCGTCCTCCTCCAGGCGCATGTCGATGCCGCCGATATCCACGTTGGAGATGCCCGAGCCCTGCATGGTGAGCGCGCAGCCCAGAGCACGCACGCGGTCGCCCAGGTCCACGGCCAGCGGCTTGTCGCGCCAGCCGATCATGTCCATCGCACGCAGCAGGCAGCGGTCGAGCGCGCAGGCGTTGAGCTTTTCGTTGTAGTACTGCGGCATAATCTCGCCCTCGCGCACGATGTTCTTAAGGCGCAGGTCGGCGGGATCCATGTGCAGCATGTCGGCGAGCTCGTTGACGGCGCTCTCCACGGCAAACTGGCCCTGGGTGGCGCCGTAGCCGCGATACGCACCGCCGCGGTTGGTGTTGGTGTAGACGGCGTCCCACCTAAAGCGGCTCGCCTTCACGTGGTTGTAGATGGGCAGGCTCTTGTGGCCCGAGAGGCCGATCGTCGTGGTGGCATGTTCGCCATACGCGCCGGCGTTGGACAACGTGTGCAGGTCGATGGCCGTGATGGTGCCGTCTTTCATGGCGCCCAGCTTGACGGTCATCTGCATCTGGTGACGCGAGTTGCCCGCAGTGATGGTCTCCTCGCGGGTGTAGCAGCAATAGCTCGGACGGCCAGTCTGCTGCGTCACGAACGCCACGAAGATCTCGCAGCAGCCCGTCTGCTTGGAGCCAAAGCCGCCGCCGATGCGCGGCTTAATAACCTGCACCTGCGACTGCGGAATGTCGAGCGACTGCGCGACCATGCGGCGCACATGAAAGGGCACCTGCGTGGAGGTGGTCACCGAGATGCGGCCGAACGCGTCGGTCGTCGCGAAGGCACGGAAGGTCTCCATGGGCGCGGTCTGCGTGGCCTGGCTGGTGTAAGTGCGCTCAAAGACGATGTCGCTCTGGGCGAAGGCCTCGTCCAGGTCGCCAAAATCGCTGGTACCGCTGCACACCAGGTTGCGAGCAACGTCGCCGCCCTGCGGGAACATAAAGGTCACGTCGCCCTCGGGGTGGACCACGATGTCGTTATCGAGCGCCTGGGTAAAGTCGAGCAGGGGCTCGAGCACCTCGTAGTCGACCTTGATGAGCTTGAGTGCCTTGTCGGCGGCCTCCTCGGTCTCGGCGGCGACGATCGCCACCTCCTCGTTTTGGTAGCGCACCAGGTTCTCGAGGATCAGGCGGTCGTAGGGGCTCGGCTGCGGATAGCTCTGGCCGGCGATGGTAAAGCGGCGCTTGGGCACATCCTCGTAGGTGTAGACGCCCACCACGCCGGGCACCTTCAGGGCGTGCGACGTATCGATGGAGCGGATCTTGGCACGGGCATACGGGCTGCGCTTGAGCTTGACGATAAGAGCGCCGGCGGGCACCAGGTCTCCTGTGTAGACGGGACGCCCCTCGAGCAGGGCCTTCGAGTCCTTCTTGGGCTGCTTATGGGTGATCTGCTTGTACGAGACACCATCGCAGCTGGTGTCGTTGACCGGAAGCTCGGGCATCTCAAAGCCCACCTGCACACCGGACTCGTTAAGGAAGCGGACGATGGCGCGCAGCTGGCTCTCGTAGCCGCTGCAACGGCAGAGGTTGCCGGCCAGCTGGCGCGACAACTCCTCGCGCGTGGCGACGAGGCTCGGGTCCTCCTTGGCGGCGCGGGCAAGCGCCAGCACGTTCATGATAAGACCGGGGGCGCAAAAACCGCACTGCTCGGCACCTTCGGCAGCCATTGCGTGGGCGAGCGCCTCGGACTCGGCCTTGAGGCCCTCGAGCGTGGTGACGGAGCGGCCCTCAACGCGCGCAGCGGGAACCGAGCAGCTCAGCACCGGGTCGCCGTCGAGCCACACCGTGCACAGGCCGCAGTTGGTGGTTTCGCAGGCGCAGCGCACCGACGCGCAGCCCTGCTCGCGCAGCAGCGCAAAGAGCATGGTGTCGGGGGCAATCTGAACCTTGACCTTGCGGCCGTTGAGCGTAAAGGAAAGATCGATGAGTTTGGCAGCCATTAGCGCACCTCGCTAGAATCGACGCCGGGCACGCGGCGGCAGGAATACTCGTCCGTGGCAAACTTAGGCACTTGCACGCCCTCGAGCTCGCGGGCAAGCGAGGCCGAAAGCTCGATGCCGGCGGCGCGGCGCACGGCCTGCACGGCAAGCGGCGCCGAGATGCAACGGCGATAGTCGGCCGAGCCCCACAGGTTGGTGCCGTAGCTCAGTGCGCGTACGGACGCGGCCAGGGCGCGCAGCTCGTCCTCGGAAGGCTGCTCGCTCACCAGGCCGCACGCCTCGCCCTGCAGCAGGGTCGCGCGCAGCGGGCGTGCGCCCACGGTGACATGCCAGCTGTTGTCCCACCAGGCAGCGGTGACGTTTAAGGAGGGGAAGTCGGTCGCGGCCTTGCGCACGGCCTCGTAGCTTGCGCGGTAATCGTGCTTAACGACCACCACGTGCTCGATCACGTCGCGCACGTAGCCCATATCCACGAACTCGGCGAGCGGCACGCGGCCGGCACCCGTCAGCTCAACGTACGAATCGAGCGCCAAAAAGGCCGAGAGCACGTCCGAGAAACCAAAGCGACCGTAGATGCTGCCGCCCACCGTGGCGGTGTTGCGCAGCTGCACGCCCACGATATCGTGGACGGCGAACTCAAAGACATGGTTGACAAGCGCGTTGAGCTCGGCATGGCGCTCGAGCTGGCGCAGGGTGCACATGGCACCGATGCGAAACTCGGTCTCGGTCTCCTCGATCTGATCGAGTCCGCAGGCCGAAAGGTCAATCGCCGTCGCCACGCGACGCGAACCCAGGCGCATCCAGATGCCGCCGCCCACAATCTTGTTGTTGCGGTTCCTCTGTAAGAGCTCATAGGCTTCGGCCGCGTTTCCAACGCGAACGTAGGTACCGAACTTGAGCACGTTCTCCCCCATCTCTTCACTTGTCCAGTACCTCTAAGTGTACCAAACGAGGGCGCACAGCCCTCGCCACCATAGAAAAAGGCTCCCAGCCGGATGGCTGGGAGCCTCATCACATGCTATGTCGAGCGAAGATTTAGCAGACGCCCTGGGCGAGCATGGCGTCGGCGACCTTCAGGAAGCCGGCGATGTTAGCGCCCATGACAAAGTTGCCCTCCTGGCCGTACTCCTTGGCGGTGTCGTCCACGTTGTGGAACATGCCGCGCATGAGCTGCTCGAGCTTGCCGTCGACCTCCTCGAAGGTCCATGACAGGTGCTCGGCGTTCTGGCTCATCTCCAGGCCGGACACGAGCACGCCGCCGGCGTTGGCAGCCTTACCGGGCATAAAGGCGACGCCGTTCTCCTGGAAGTAAGTCGTGGCCTCGATGGTCGTGGGCATGTTCGCGCCCTCGCCGACCACCTTGCAGCCGTTGGCGACGAGCGCCTGGGCGTCCTCGAGCAGCAGCGTGTTCTCGCGAGCGCAGGGCAGCGCGATGTCGCAGGGCAGCTGCCACACGCCGCGGCCGTCTCCCTCGTGCCACACGGCGTTGGGCTTCTCGTCAACATACATGGCGAGCGTGACGCCCTTGTCGTGGCCGGAGCGCTTCTTGTTGTAGACGTGCTCGAGCACGGTGTAGTCGATGCCGTCGGGATCCTCGACCCAGCCGTGGGTATCGGAGCAGGCGAGCACCTTGCCGCCGAGCTGGGCGACCTTTTGGACCGCGTAGATAGCGACGTTACCGGAGCCGTGAACGACAACGTTCTTGCCCTCGAAGGAGTCGCCGCGGCTCTTGAGGTACTCGTCCACAAAGTAGACCAGACCGTAACCGGTGGCCTCGGTACGGGCGAGCGAGCCGCCAAAGGAGAGGCCCTTGCCGGTAAGGACGCCGGTCCACTCGTTGGTCAGGCGCTTGTACTGACCGAACATGTAGGCAACCTCGCGGCCGCCAACGCCCAGGTCGCCGGCGGGAACGTCGGTGTTGGGGCCAATGTGGCGATAGAGCTCGGTCATGAAGGACTGGCAGAAGTGCATGATCTCGTTGTTGGACTTGCCCTTGGGGTCAAAGTCGGAGCCGCCCTTGCCGCCGCCCATGGGAAGGGTGGTCAGGCTGTTCTTGAGGATCTGCTCCAGACCCAGGAACTTGAGCATACCCAGGGTGACCGTCGGGTTAAAGCGCAGGCCGCCCTTGTAGGGTCCAATGGCAGAGTTGAACTCGACGCGGTAACCGCGGTTGACCTGAACCTTGCCCTGATCGTCGACCCAGGGAACACGGAACATGACGATGCGCTCGGGCTCGACGAGGCGCTCCAGCAGGGCGGCCTCCTCGTACTCGGGGTGGGCGTCGAGCGCCGGCTGGATGGTGCCGAGGATCTCGGTCGCGGCCTGGATGAACTCAGGCTGCTCGGGATAGCGGGCCTTGAGCTCTTCGAGAACTTTCTGCGTGTAGCTCATGCTTCCTCCAATGATGGGAAACGAAAATGTCGGTCACGGCACCCTATGCGCCGCGAACTTTATCGTGTATGGATAATATCGCACTGTTGCAGCAAAGTTTCGCATAAGCCGACGAGCAGATGTTTCGTTTTGATTACGATGCAGGTAGAAGCGTTTTTGAGCGCCCGACGTACAAATCGCGTGTTTCGAAGCTGTTTCGTCCACATGTTCCAAACCACCACATTGGGGACACATGATGCGCCCGGGCACACCGGCGGCAAGACAGACGACACGGCGGACCCGCACAAAACAGCGCCTTTGCGGCACGCAGCAAGACCGCGAGCACAAAAGCGCTGGTAGCGTGTGGCGGGAACGTATGTGAATCGAACACATCCAAGACGTTTTGCACGCCTCGCAACGGTTTTGAGGACCGCGGAGCCCACCGGAGCCCATCCGTTCCCAAGTGCGGCGGTATTTTACCAAACTAGCAGGGCAGTCTTTTTGGGACGGGGCTTTTTTAGCTGCCCTATCCGGAGCCCTCAAAGCTTAAGACATATTTGACATAGGGCAGCTAAAAAAGCCCCGTCCCAAAAAGACTACCCCGGTTTCCTGGCGAACAGTTTTGCGGAAGCCACTAGCGCAGGGACCTCAGGCCGCCGGCTTCCTTGTCGAGCACCGTAAAGCGCACGGCATCCAGGTGCTCCAAGATGCTGATGGCACGATTGCGCGACACACCCAGCGCCTCGCGCAGCACGCTCGTGGTGGCTGCGCCGCCGGCTGCCTCAATGGCAGCGGCGACAAGCTCGCGCGCATGGGCTTCCGAGATGGCAGACAGGGCAACGTCGCGCTCGACCTTAACGATCGAGCGGTTGAGCGAAAGCTCGCGCAGGGCGCGCGTCATGGTGTCGCGGTCGAGCTGCAGTCGCTCACCCACCTCGGGCAGCGTCGGCGCATCGAGGCCGGCCCCGTCGAGCAGCGCCACAATGCGCTCACACGCCTCGCGCACCACACGCGCCGCGGCAGCAGCGGAGTGCGGGTCGAACACCTCGGTGCCCTCGGCGGCGCACACGCCACGCGAGCAGCCCTCGGCAATCAGAGCCGCGGCAACGCCTTCATCGGCGGCAGGCCACGCAGCATGGGCAATGGCGCCGGGCGTAAAGCCCGTCTCCTTGGGAGCCGCCGCGTGCATGGCAGACAGGGTCGCCGCCAGCACGTCCATGGCGGCATCGAGCACGGCGCCATTCGCATACAACGTGCCGCCCGAGCCGGCAAGCTCGCAAACAACACCTCGCGCCACCAACTCACGCAATGCTGCCTCAGCCTCACCGGCAACAAGATCGAGCGCCTCGGCAACATCAGCCGCCGCAACCGGCAGCGCCTGCAGCGCCAGCCACGCGTCTACGCCAGCAACGGCATCGCCGGCTTCAAGCGCCGCAAACAGCGCACGCTCGCCGGCCGAAAGCTCGCGCGAGCGACGGCAGCGCGAAAGCAGCACACGCCCGCCGCCGATGAGCATAACGGGCGAATACGACAGCACCACGGCATGGTCTCCGGCGCGCAGCGGCAATGGCTCCTCCAGGCGCACCTGCACGGTACGGGTCTCGCCCACCGCCATGGGGGCCTCGCCCTCCAAAAGCATGACGCGGCCGATGACCTCGGCCGTGCCGGCCATCACGTGCACGCGCGCGCCCGACTCGAGCACGCGCGGCTTGGCGCCCTCGCGGCCCAGGTAGGTAAACGTCATCATAAAGCGCAACGTCTGAACAAAGCGACCCGCCACGCCCAGCATCTCACCACGGTCAAGCGCCGCGACACCGTCACCGACCAGGTTGAGCGCCACGCGTTGCCCAGGCAGCGCGCGCGGCGTATCGCCATGCACCTGAATCCCGCGCACACGACAGACCGTACGCGACGGCAAAGCCATCAGCTCGTCGCCCACCGCAACCGGCGCATCGTGCAGCGTTCCCGTAACGACGGTGCCGACACCCTTGATCGTAAAGCAGCGGTCAATCGGCAGGCGGGACGAGGCATCGCTCCGATCGGAACGGTCGCGGCAAGCATCCCAGCAGGCACTTACCTGCTCGTCGACCACCGCAAGCAGCCCGTCGATCCCCTCGCCCGTCTTGGACGACACGGGCACAACCGGCGCGCCCGCAAACACGGTACCCGACAAAAAGTCATCGACATCGAGCTCGGCAAGCTCGGTCATCTCGGCATCGGCCAGGTCGCACATCGTCAGCGCGACCACCATATGCGTAACGCCCAGCAGCTCCAGCACATGCACGTGCTCGCGGGTCTGCGGCATCACGCCCTCGACGGCCGAAACCACCAGCACGGCCACGTCGATACCCGTGGCGCCCTGCACCATGGCGCGCAAGTAGTGGGCATGTCCAGGCACGTCGACCAGGCCGACAATCTTGCCACTCGGCAGCGCCAGCTCGCCAAAGCCAAGCTCAACGGTCATACCTCGACGACGCTCAACCTCCAGACGGTCGGGATTCTTGCCGGTCAGTGCCTCGATCAATGCCGACTTACCGTGGTCGACGTGGCCCGCCGTGCCAACGATAACGGGACACTCCACCAGCGCCTGGACCTCACTCATCGAGCAATCGCCTTCTCAACGCATGCGGCAAGCGTCGACGCCGCCGTCTCGATATCGCGGTCGCCCACGAGCGTACGAACGTCAAACAAAATGCGATCGTGCGAGGTTCGCGTGACGACCGGCGTGTCGAAGTCCTGGACAAGCGAGCGCTTGAGCGCATCGACCGTCAGGCGCGCGTCAACAAGACGCACGGCAACGCACATCGTGGGCAACTCCATGGTAGGCAGCGAGCCGCCACCGGGGGTCGACGATTCCTCGACGATCTCCACCTGAACGGCGCACGGGCAACCGGCCTTATCGAGCCCGGCGACCATACGATCGCGCAGCTTGCGGGCACGTCGCTCCAAATGGGCCTGCGGCAGCGTAAGCATGCTGAGCACCGGAATATCGCGATGGGCAACATCGGCGCCGTCCATGTAGATACGCAGCGTGGCCTCGAGCGCCGTAAGCGCCAACTTGCCCGGACGCAGAGCGCGCATGAGCGGATGTGCGCCGCAGGCCTGGACCAGATCGCGACGGCCCATGATGATGCCCGCCTGCGCCGCGCCCAGCAGCTTATCGCCCGAGCACGACACGATATCGAGCCCCGCCGCGACCGAAGCCGGCGTGGGTTCCTCGCCACCGCGCACCAGGATGTCATCGGGCAGGAGCGCGCCCGAACCCTGGTCCTCATAGAACAGCAGGCCATGCTTGTGAGCAAGCGCCGCAAGCTCCCGAGAGCTCACCTCCTCGTGAAAGCCCTCGATGCGATAGTTGGAAGGATGGACCTTGAGAATCATGGCCGTATCGGGCGTGATGGCTTGCTCATAATCTGCTAGGTGCGTGCGGTTGGTGGCGCCGACCTCAACGAGCTTGGCGCCCGAAGACGCCATGACATCGGGGATGCGAAAGCTGCCGCCGATCTCGACAAGCTCGCCGCGGCTAACGATGACCTCCTTGCCTGCGGCATGGGTAGCCAGCACCAGCAGCACCGCGGCGGCGTTGTTGTTGACCACAAGCGCGTCCTCGGCACCGGTGAGCGAGCGGATCAGCTGCGCGGCGTGTTCCTTGCGCGACCCGCGCGAGCAGGTGTCCACGCTGTACTCGAGCGTACTGTACCCGCGCGCAACCTCGGCCACGGCCTTTGCCGCCGACTCCGCGAGCGGGGCGCGGCCCAAGTTGGTATGGATGACCACGCCCGTGGCGTTGACGGCAGGGCGCAGGCTCGGCAGCGCGGAGCGGTGCGCACGCCACTCAATTGCCAAGGCCAGGTCGCGCTTAGAGCGCGGGGCGGCACCGGCGCGAATGGCGGCGCGTTCCTCGTCGAGCTCGGCCGTGACGGCGGCATGCACCACCGCGTCGCAGGTCTCCCCCGCCGCCTTCACTACCGGCCACTCGGCGAGCAGCTCGTTGACGGAGGGAATGGCGCGCAGGCGGGCGCGAACCTCATCGGACATGTTCTGGCTATCGCTCATGTGCGGCCTTTCAAAACCAAAGGTGAATCAATCGTTCGAACGTCAAGCTATCAGCCGATTAGATCGGCTGAATCAATCAATCGCTATTATCCTCGCACGGCGACGCCCCGCGGGAGGTCCAACGTCAAACAGACGGTACCCTACGCCTCAGACTTCTTGGCGTAGATAAACCAGTAGCCGAGCGCGACCAGAACCGCACCGCCCACGATGTTGCCCAGCGTGGCGGCGGACAGGTTAAACGCAATGCCCGCGGCGTTGAGCGCATCGGCGCCGGCGACGTCGGCACCATAGCCGCACGCGTGCATCACGGCACCCATGGGCAAAAAGTACATATTGGCAACGCAGTGCTCAAAACCGCAGGCCACAAAGGCGGCGATGGGCAGCAGAATGCCCACAACCTTATCGACCACGGTCTTGCCGGCGGTACCGATCCACACGGCCAGGCACACAAAGATGTTACACAGGATGCCGCGGAAGAAGATCGTCAGCCAGTCGATCGTCACCTTGCCGGCGGCGACACTCACCATGGAATTGGCGACCGCCTCGCCGTTGAGCTTGTAAATGCCGGCCATGTACACCAAAAAGACGATGAACAAGGCACCGGCAAAGTTGCCAAGCCATACAACGACCCAAGCCTTGAGCATCTGGACCAGGGTGATCTTTTTGCTCTTGAGCGCGCAGACCATAAGCGAATTACCGGTGAACAACTCGGCGCCACACACCAGCACCAGCACCAGGCCCAGGCAAAAGCACAGGCCGCCCACGACGCGCTGGGCACCCCAGCCCAGCGCGCTGTCGCTCAAAAACACCGTAAAGAACAGACCGCCGAAGGCGATAAACGCACCGGCGAACATTGCCAACAGAAAGGCCTTATCGACCGGCAGGTTAGCCTTGGTCACGCCGGCGGCCTCGGTCTTGGCCTCGATCGCGGCGGGCGCCAGGCAATCGGGAGCAGGGTACTCCACCTTGAAATCTGCCATGTCAATCACTTCTTTCCTAATCACCAGGGACAAGCGCTGCTACAGCTCCTGTCCCAAGCGGACAAAGTGGGAAAAGTCGTTAGCGGCCACGGCGTCGTACACGGCGTCAACGGCGTCAAAGACTTCCGGGGACATGGGGTTGTAGAACTCCGTGTCGCCCGGCTGAATCCCTATGAAGAAGATATCATCGCACGATTGCTCGATTTCTTCGATCAGAATCGACAAAGGGAGCGAATGCGCGGTGAACATCGACTTGCGCGCTACGTCACGTTTGTCGAGCAGGCGGATGGTGCCACCTGCTGAGCATGCAGGCCAAAGTCGTCGTCAAACACCGAGATGCCGGCCTTGGCCGACCCGCGAAAACCGCGCTCGTCGAGCAGCGCATCGCAGGCCTCGAGTAGCGACGGCACGTGCCAACCATAATCTGCCAGATAATAGCCGGCGTTTCCTGGCCGAGCAATCTCAACCTGAAGCTCAGGTGCAAGTTGCGGTGAAATACGGACTACATGGGCCATAAAAGCCGGAAAACAGTCCGTATTTCACCGCAACTTAGGAGGGGATGTGGGGTCTCCGGCATGTATATGAAAATGCTCTGCTTCCAAAAGGAAGCAGAGCCATTCATCAATCTTATGGAGCGGGCGACGGGAAGTCCAAGGGTTTGCTTCGCAAACCCTTGTTTCGCTGCGGGCCATTGGCCCTTGCGTGCTGCGCTGGAAAATGCTCACGCATTTTCTCAGCTTCGCACCCTGCCGGGTTCGATCCCCGTCGCCCGGCACGCTTATGAAAACGGCTCTGGCACCAAATAGAGCCAAAGCCGTTAAAACTATCCTATGGAGCGGGCGACGGGAATCGAACCCGCGTCATCAGCTTGGAAGGCTGGGGTTCTACCATTGAACTACGCCCGCAAGATATGGTCGGGACGACAGGATTTGAACCTGCGACATCCTGCTCCCAAAGCAGGCGCGCTACCAAACTGCGCCACGTCCCGAAGGTGTTGAGCAGCTAAGGTCTAAACCTTGCGTGTCCCAAAGCGAAGGAAATTATAGGGGAGACTTCCCGCTTGTGCAAGCGGCGATACCCTAGCTCCTCGAATGTGTGACAAACTGGCTATGGAGCAGACCAATCACAAACGCCACAACGGCGGCCGGCGCCCACGCGGCTCCAATGTCTGCAAACGGCAGTGCATCGAACGGCAGCCACGCGTCCGCAAAGAACGCGTCGCGGACCGAGGTGATCACGCTCTGCACCGCGACGACGCCGCCGACCCAAACCCACACCCGCGGATGCGCATCGCAAAAACCGTGCACCAGGCCCATAAGTACCAGCACGATGGCAACGGGATACAAGGCGTTGAGCATGGGCACCGAGAACATGAGGATCGCGTCGAGACCCACGTTGGAGAGCACGCAAGAAAACGCCGCGAACACAAAGGCGAGAACCGCAAAGGGACGGCGCAAAGCCTCCTCGGAAGCCTCCGCTCCCCCTTCGACCACATACGTCTCGCAGAAGTAGCGCGAGCAGCAGCTGATGAGGCCGATGCACACGTTCATGCAGGCGAGGAAAAAGATCGCAAAGACCACGATCGTGCCGGCAAGACCAAAGTGTATGGAGGCAGAGCGGGCAAGGATGGCGGCGCCGTTGGTAGCGTCGGGTATAACCGTGCCGAGCTGCATGCCGGCAAGCGCCAGGCCGCAGTAGATGATGGCCATGAGCACGCCGGCGATCACGCCGGAACGCGAAATCTCGAAGGCCACGCGCTTGTCATCGGTCACGCCCAGCTCGTGGATGGTCTCGGCGATGATAATGCCAAAGGCGAGCGACGCAAGCAGGTCCATGGTTTGATAGCCGGTCAAAAAGCCCTGCACGGCAGCGCCTGCATCGTAGGGAGCCTGAGGCGCGGCAGCCGGTCCCAACGGCGAGACCACGGCGGCACCCACGACCAGCACGATGAGCGCAATGAGCGCGGGTCCCGTAATGCGGCCGAGCACGCGCGTGATAACGCCCGGACGCAGCGTGAGCGCAAACGCGACGACAAAGAAGCCAACGGCAAACACCAGGCGAGCCGTGCCGAGCGAGACGCCCTCCGGCAGCAGCGGCACCAGCATCTCGAAGGCCGTGGAGCTCGTGCGCGGAATAGCCAGGCACGGGCCGATGGCTAGATACACCGCCGCAACGAAAAATTCGCCAAACTTAGGATGCACACGCCCGGCCAGCTCGCGCGCCGTTCCGGCAAGCGCCACGGCGATAAAGCCCATGACGGGCAGGCCGATAGCGGCAATCAGAAAGCCGAGCATGGCGAGCGGCGTGGCAGAACCTGCCTGCAGCGCCAACAGCGGCGGAATAATGAGGTTGCCGGCGCCAAAGAGCATCGAGAACAGGGCGATACCGACGGTAACGACATGGTCGGAGCGCAGGCCGCGCGGGGCGGATGAGGCCATGGGACCACCTTTCGGGTCGAAACAAAACGGGACGGGCAAAAGACCCGTCCCGCAAGTATATACGCTCTAGCAGGCTAAATCGCGCAAAGCGTCAATCGCGGTGTCGACTTCCTCGTCCGTGTTGAAATACCCAAACGAGAAACGAACGACACCCTGACGCTCAGTCCCGAGCGCGCGGTGCATGAGCGGGGCGCAATGGGCACCGGGGCGCGTCGCAATCCCCCACCCTTGCATGAGCGCATCCGAGATCTGGGCAGAGTCGATATCGCCCACGTTGAGTGAGACGATCGCCGAGCGCACGGGCTGGTCAAAGGCACCGTAGAGCGCAATGCCGGGGATTTCGCGAACACCGGCGAGGAAGCGCTCTGCAAGCGAGCGCTCATGCGCCGCAATCGCCTCGACCCCGCCTTGTGCCTCGATAAAGTCGAGGCCGGCAGAAAGGCCCGCGATGCCATGGCCGTTGAGCGTACCGGCCTCCAGGCACGTGGGCCACTCAAGCGGCTGCAGCGCATCGAAGCTGTGTACACCGGTGCCGCCCATGGCCCACGGCGCCACGTCAATGCCCTCCGCCACGGCCAGGCCGCCGGTGCCTTGAGGTCCCATGAGCCCCTTGTGGCCGGTAAAGCACACCACGTCGAGCCCCATGGCGTGCATATCGATATGCGCCGTGCCGGCAGACTGCGAGGCATCGACGATCACCAGCGCACCTGCCGCATGGGCCATGGCCGCTACGCGCGCAATGTCGACCGCGTTGCCGGTCACATTGGAGGCGTGCGTCACCACCACAGCGCGCGTGCCCGGCGTCACCAACCGCTCGAGCTCGTCGTAGTCGAGCGCGCCGTTCGCGTCGCAGCCCGCATGCTCAACCGCCACACCCTGTTCCGCCGCCAGGCGGTTGAGCGGGCGTAACACCGAGTTGTGCTCGAGCACCGTCGTGACCACACGGTCGCCGGGGCGCACCACGCCACAGATGGCGGTGTTGAGCGCAGCCGTGGAGTTGGGCGTAAAGCACACATGGTCCGCTCTCGGGCAACCCAAAAGGCGCGCGAGCTTAGCACGGCAACCGTGAATCGTACGAGCCGCATCGAGAGCACCCGACGTGGCGCCGCGCCCGGCATTGCCGAGCGAGCACATCGCCTGCGTCACGGCATCGATGACCGTCTGCGGCTTATGCATGGTCGTCGCCGCGTTATCCAGATAGATCATCGCACGACCTCCCACATGTCAATCACCGTAAAGCCCTCGGTGGGAACACCAGCTGCGGCAAGCTCGGAGCGCAGCAGCTCCTCATCGGCAGGCAACGCCTTCCACGCCAGACCGCAGCCGGCAGCGACCTCCCCGGGCACGGGAATCGTGCGCCCGGGAAGGCCGCGCTCGATGCATAGGGTCTCGCACCCCATGGCGGCCGCCGTGGTGGGAAACGTGATGACAAGCGCCGGGCGCTTCTCCCTCATGGCAACTCCAACCAATACGCTACGGGCGCACGACGCGCACGGCCTGCTCCATCTTCTCCACGATCACGTACATGTTGGTGACCTCGCCCACCGCAAGCTGGTCTTTGATGCCAAAGTGGTCCAGGCAGGTACCGCAGGTGAGAATCTCGACGCCCTGCTCGGCCAGGCCCTTCAGGTCATCGAGCACCGGAGAACCCTCGACGGTGAGCTTGGCGCCGCCGTTGTAGAACAGCATGGTCGCGGGCAGCTCCTCCTGCTGCGTCACGGCAAAGATGAAGGCCTTCATGAGCTTGTGGCCCAGCTCGTCGTCGCCGCGGCCCATGCAGTCGGTGTAGACGGAAATGACGAGTTTGCCCTTGCCGGCGCTGGCGTCGCAGAAAGCAGCACCGTCCTGCTCGGGGTCCGCAACGGCCACGGCACCGGCGGTCGCCACGGTCACGTGCCACTCGGCGTCAGAAACCTTCTCGACCGAGGCCGTGCAGCCCTTCTCCTGCGCCATCTTGGAGATGTTCTTGACGGCGGTCTCGTTATCGACCGAGGTCACGACAACGCCCTCGCCATCGAGTTGCTTGAGCGCCTTAAGCGTCTTGACGACGGGCAGCGGGCAGGCATCGCCCATGGCGTTGACTTCAATCTTGGTAGACATAGCTTTTCCTTTCGAAAGAACCGTTCTAGAGAACGGTAAACAGTTACATAAACGTGCGGGCTAGCGGACAACGAGGACGGCAGAACCACCTGGCACCGGCTCGCACACGCGGCCGACGACGGAGGCAACGCGCCCCTCGGCATGCAGACGGCGCGCAAGCTCATCCACATCGGCAGCAGGTGCCGCGATAAGCAGGCCGCCCGAAGTCTGCGGATCGTACAGCGCGTCGAGCATCCCCGGCTCCAGACCATCGTCGACTGCCACGCGCGGGCCAAAGAAGTCCTGGTTGCGGTAGGCGCCGGCAGGGATAATGCCAAGGCGTGCCATGTCGAGCACCTGGTCAAAGAGCGGCACCGCCCCCGACACAAGCTCAATCTGCACGCCCGAGCCCTCGGCCATCTCGCACGCATGTCCGATCAGGCCAAAGCCCGTGATGTCGGTGCAGCCATGAAGCTCGAGGTCCTCGGCCAGACGAATCGGAGCCTCGTTGAGGGTCCGCATCGAGTCGAACATAGCTGCGGCCTCGTCCTGTTCGATGAGCTCGCCCTTAATGGCCGTAGTGATGATGCCCGAGCCGATCGCCTTGGTCAGCAGCAGAACATCGCCCACGCGTGCGCCGCTGTTGGTGAGCATACGGTCAAGCGCGACAAAGCCACTCACGGACAGGCCGTACTTGGGCTCGTCGTCGTTGATGGTGTGGCCGCCCGCGATGGCACAGCAGGCCTCGACGCACTTGTCGGCGCCACCCGCCAGAATCTGGCCGGCAACCTCAACGCCCAGGCAACTGGGTATGCAAAGCAGGTTCATGGCATGGCTCGGCCGTCCGCCCATGGCGTATATGTCCGACAGCGAGTTTGCCGCGGCGATCTGGCCAAACAGGAACGGGTCGTCGACCATCGGTGGGAAGAAGTCGATGGACTGCACGAGGCCCAAGTTATCGCCAACGCGGAAGACGCTCGCATCGTCGGAGGTATCGAACCCCACGAGCAGGTTGTCGTTATGCACATTGGGTAAGTCGCCCAGGACCTGGGCGAGGGCTCCAGGAGCCAACTTAGCGGCTCAACCGCTCGCGGCAGTCATCTGCGTGAGCTTCATGAGATCGTCAGCCATCGATACCTCCTCTCATCGGTCAATCAGTTCCTCCCAGTATACGCATGAATGCGAGCCTACGACGGATGCATTAATTGAGCGCTTGTGCGCGAATGGCCGCGCCGATGGCACCGGCAAAGCGGGCCTGGGGCGAGGTAGTGACTGGCGAGCCCACCAATGCGCCAAGACGCTCGACGACATAGGCGTTTTCGCACAGACCACCGGTCAGATAGTACGGGGCGCCCGCGGCTTGCGAGGCCATGGTCGCCACACGCGACACGACGCTCTCGATCACACCGCGGGCAATGTTCTCGCGCGGCTCGCCGCGGCCGATCAGACTAATGACCTCGCTCTCGGCAAACACCGTGCACATGCTGCTGATCTTGGTGGGCTCGCCGGAACGCGCCAGGTCGGCAGCCACGTCATAGCCAGCCGCTGCCAGTGCCTCGCGCAGCCGCTCGGAAGCATCGACCGAGGAGAACCCGGTTGGCTGCACGCAGGTCCACGTCACTGAATCCACCCCATCGACCACAGCGGCCTTAGCCGCCGTAGAAGCCCTCGAGCTCCTCCTTGAGCAGGCGGCACTCCTCGTACCAGCCTTCACGCTCGTAGGCGCGATCGCGACCCTGCGGAAGATGCAGAATGTGCGTGCGCTTGAGCTCCCCCAGCAGCTCGTACATCTTCTTCTTGCCGTCGCAGGTGGTCTCGCCGATGATCATGTCGCTAAAGTACGTAAACGGGCACTTTTGCGAGTAGGCAAAGACGTACGTCGACTTGATGAGCGGACACAGATTTGCCGGCAGCACCTTCTCGCCCTCGGGAATCACCTCGTCGGACGTACCACACAGAGCCACGCTTGCAGCCCCCGCGGCATCGTCGTACGACAGCATCGTGTGCCGTCGTTTAATAAATAATTATCTTGATTGATAAGAGTTTGTCATCCCTCATTCGCCGAACGGCAAGACAAAGCCGCCGAGACTTATATCCCCGACGGCATTACCCGGCGCTATCGACAGACCAAATGGATCCTACTGGCATCAAAATGCATGCGCAGCGTCTCGCCCGCTTGCGGCAGCCCGTCGACAGGCACGCCCACCTTGTTGACCTTCCACTGCAGGCGCGTGGGCGCATCGACGCGCGGCACGTCCAGCAGCACCAGGCGCTCAAAACGCGAATCGCTCACTCGGGCCACGTGCAAATCATAGCTGTTGCGGCCCCGCTCCGCGCGATTGTCAACATGGAAGTAGCTTGCGCGAATGCCCAGGTACACCACATTATCGGGAACCTCGCGACCCACGTTAAAGGTCATGCCCCAGTCGAGCGCCTCAACTTCCTCGGGCCCGATCTTTCGTGCGCGGCTTGTGTTCTTGCACCCCGTCAAGCGCAGCGCCGCCAGCGTCTGCGGACGGCGAACCACGTCCTCGACAGAACCGATCTCCTCGACGCGCCCGTTATGCATCACGCAGATGCGCTGGCAGAGGCGGCACGCTTCGTCAATGTCGTGGCTCACGTAGAGCACGGTGCGGTTACAGACGTCGAACAGGTCGAGCATGTTCTGCTCGAGTGCGCTCTTAAGATAGGAATCGAGCGCGCTCATAGGCTCGTCGAACATAAAGATGCCCGGATGCGCCGCCACCATGCGGGCGAGCGCCACGCGTTGCTGCTGGCCGCCCGAAAGGCGCGCGGGGTAGCGGTCGGCAAAATCGGCCAGGCCGAAAATGCCCAGATAGCGCTCCGCCAACCTTTTGCGCGCCGCGGCGTCGCCCGCGTCCTTTACGCCGGCACATACGTTATCGGCCACCGTCATGTTGGGAAACAGCTGATAGTTTTGGAACAGCAGGGCGCATTTGCGCTCCTGGGGCGACAGGTTGATGCCCGCCGCCGAGTCAAAAAAGGTCATGCCGTTGACGACGATCTTGCCCTCGTCGGGCGTCTCCACGCCGGCGATGCAGCGAAGTGTGCAGCTCTTGCCGCAACCCGAGGCGCCCAGCAGCGCCACGCGCTCCTCGCCGGCCTCAAGCTGCATGTCGAGCGTAAACCCGGGATAGTGCTTTTTGATATCCAGAACGAGCGACATGGCCTATCGACCTCCCTTCGAGACGGCGTCATCGCGCATGAGCTCGACCAGTGCCTCGCGATCGATACGCAAGGCATCGCCGCCCGCCGGATCGAGCGAATCGCCCCGTCCGGCGAGATCTTTGGCCTGCTTGCGCTCCGCACGGGAAAGGCCGCGCTCGCGGTACTTTTGCGAATGCGCCGTGTACATGTTGATGAACAGGATAACTAGGAAACTAAACACGATTACGACCACGACCCAAAAGAGGGCCACCGACGTATTGCCGCCCATCCACTCAAAGTAGATGGCGATGGGAATGGTCTGCGTGATGCCGGCATAGTTGCCCGCAAAGAACAGCGTGCAGCCAAACTCACCCATTGCGCGGGCAAAGGCGAGCACCGTGCCGGCGGCGATGGAGGGCCAGCCGAGCGGCATCATGAGCTTGGTAAAGATGCGACGCTCGGACCATCCCAGCGTGCGCGCCGCATCGAGCATCTGCGTGTCGAGGCTCTCGAAGGCACCGAGTGCCGTACGATAGACGAGCGGGAACGACACCACCACGGCAGATATCACCGCCGCCGGCCACGTAAAGACGATCGAGATGCCGTGCGCGATAAGCCACTGGCCCACCCCGGTCGAGCGGCCAAACAGCATGAGGAGCAGAAAGCCGCAGACCGTGGGCGGCAGCACCATAGGAATCGTAAAAACCGAATCGAGCAGGCCCTTGATGCGACTCGAGGTACCCATAGTCTTCCACGCGGCGAACAGCCCCAGCGCAAAGGAGATCAGCAGGGCAAGGCCGCTCGTTTTTATGGACACCCAAAACGGGCGATAGTCGATGTCGCCAAAGAAGGCTGCGGCGCGCTCCGCCAGCGACGGCGGCACCGTCGTCGACAAGTCCGCATACCGCACGAGGGCGGCGTTATCGCTCCACAGGACGCCGTCACCCAAATCTAGCTCGGCATTCGCGGCGTCGGCGGCATTCACTACCGTGTAGTAATCGCCGTTGCCGCCCTTCACCTTAAACTGATAGCGGTAATCGCTCTGCACCAGCGCGTTATCCGAGGTAAAGACCCATTCGAGATTAGAGTCCTCCAGCAACGCACCACCCATGGAGTGCGACTTGTCGAGCCCCACGAGCATCTTCTTGAGCGCCTTTTGGTCATCTGCCTTTGAGATATCGAGCCCCGCGTCTTTGACGGCATGGGCGTCGAGCCAGACCACGATGCTCTCAGGCGTCGTCACCGTCACGAGGGTCGTCTTCTTGTAGATAGGAAAACGGTAACCCTCGGGCTGACCCGCAAACGAACGGGCCGTGCCCTTGGCATTGCGCTCAAACGCGTTGAGGCCAAACCCGACGCCATCGATAAGCGCGGAATCTTCGGTCGCCTGGCAGCCATCGGCGGTGGTGAAGAGTGCCTCGGCCCGAGCAACCCCGGGCGGTGCGGTCAGCACGCACAGAACCGCAGCCAGCACGGCGAGCAGGCGAATCGTTTTCCTTGGCACGGGCGACTCCTCAAACACAGGGCAACGGCGCGCGGACACGCCGGTTCAATCAAAAGGGCGGGCGATCGCGAGAACGCCCGCCCTCAAGCATATCGTTATGCAGCGATGTTGCGAACTACGCGGAAAGCTCAAAGCCGTACTTAGCCCAAATCTTCTGGGCTTTCTTGTTGGTCAGGCAGAAGTCGATGAACGCCTTGGCCTCGTCGGCGTGCTCGGAGCTATCGGCGACAGCGCCGGGATACACGATGGGCTTGTGCGAGTCCTCGGGGCACACGAAGGTCTCCTCGATGCCGTCGTAGCGGAAGATATCGGAGCTGTAGACAAAACCGGCCACGCAGTCGCCCGTAGAGACGTAAGACGCAGCGGTGCCGACCTTGTCGGCCAGAGCCACCTTGTCGGCGAGATCGGGTGTATACTCGCCGTCGTCGCCCTCGGTGCCGGTGTAGAGGCCCACGGAGGCCAGGGCCTGGTTGGCGTACTTGCCGGCGGGAACGGTCTTGGCGTCGCCGATGGCAATCTTGCCGTCCAGGTTCGCGACGTCGGCGATGGCCTCGACCCTGGTGTCGGAGCCCTCGGCGCGAATGATCACGAGGTCATTGACGAACATGTCCTCACGCGTGTCGGCGTCGACGAGCTCGGCAGCCTCGGCGTCGTCCATGGTGCCCTTGGAAGCGGTGATGAGCACGTCGACCGCGGCACCGGCGCGCATCTGCTCGACAAGGTCGCCGGAAGCCTTAAACTGCGTGTCGGCAAACGTGGTGCCGGTCTGGTCGGTATAGAGCTTCTGAACCTCGGGCAGGGCCTTCTCGAGCGAGTTGGCAGCAAAGACCTGCAGCTCGACAGCCTTCTTGGACGAAATCTTGGCGGAGCCGGCATCGGAGCCAGTCGGCCCAGACGTCTTGTTGCCGGAACAGCCGGCAAGCCCAAGGCCGGCAGCGGCGACAGCGGAAAGTGAAACGAACCCGCGACGAGAAACCGTATCGAACATGTTCAACCCTTTCGAACGCTACGCCCGGGCACCCCGCCGCAAGCTTTATTCTGTTACTAGATTATACTTTTGCGCGAATAGTGTTTGTGATAAATATTTCTCGTCTAATAACTTTCTTTTACCGATAACCACGAGACGGCCCGCACTGTCGCTGCATAAAAAAGGCGGAGCAGCCCGTAAGGTCACTCCGCCGCAGGTAATGCGCTTATTTGGCGTGCCCGCCGCCCGCCGTCATTTGAGCTGCGTGCTCCAGCTGGTCGCTCACAGCCTCCCAGCTTTCGCGGGCCGCTTTCGTTGATCCCGGAAAGTTGATGACAAGCGTATGCCCACGCTGCATGCACACGGCGCGCGAAAGCATAGCGCGGCGCGTCTTGGTCATAGAGTACGCACGGATTGCCTCTGCAATACCCGGTACATCGCGGTCGCAGACGGCACGCGTCGCCTCGGGCGTCACGTCGCGCATCGAAAGGCCCGTGCCGCCGCAGGTGAGCACGACATTGGCGTGGCACTCATCGGCCGCTTCCACAATGGCATCACCGATCTCGCTGACGTCGTCGCGCACGACCACATGTGAGGCGACCGTCCAGCCCTGCGCCGCGATGAGTTCCTCGAGCGCAGCACCCGCCTCGTCCTGGGCAAGATCGCGCGTATCCGAGCACGTCACAATCGATATCTTCAGCTCCATAGCATTCCTCCTATAGCACCGTGCCCTCAGGCAAGTCGACACGCACGACATCCACGACGTCGCCCGCCTTGAGGTCACACGGGCCTTCGTCAATACGCAGCAGGCAGTTGGCCCGCTGCATCGTGCCGAGCAGCGCCGAATTCTGCGTCTTGGCCTCGGTCACCAACAGCTCACCGGTCTCGGGGTCGCGCAAAACCGTGGCACGATCGAAGAAGCGGCGATGCTGTCGCTTCTTCACGCCGTGTGTGAGCTTCGCCTGCTGCACGGGACGCAGGCCCTCGGCAAAGCCGCGCATCTTGCGGATCGCCGGGCGGGCGAGCATCTCAAAGCCCACATACGCCGCCGCGGGATTGCCCGAAAGTCCCAAATATGGCTTGCCCCCCAGCAGGCCAAACGTGATGGCCTTGCCGGGACGCATCGAGATGCGGTCGAACAGCACCTCGCCCTCGCGCCGAACGAGCGCCGTCACATAGTCGTAATCACCCGCAGAGGCGCCACCACTCGTAATGACAAAATCGCACTCCTGCGCGGCGCGATGCACCAACTCGGCAATCGCCTGCTCATCATCGGGCGCAATGCCGTAGAACACGGGCTCGGCTCCTGCATCGAGCGCCTCGGCCATCAACGCCGACGAGTTGGAGTCGCGAATCTGCCCGCGCGCCGGCACGTTACTCGGTGCGACCAGTTCCGTCCCCAGCGAGATAATGCCCACGCGCGGCGTGGCATGCACCTTCACGCTCGCATACCCGGCGCTCGCCAGCAAGCCGGCGCCCGCCGGAGCCACAACCTCTCCAGCGTACATCACGACGTCGCCAGTATGCGCTTCCTCAGCAGCCGATCGAACGTTCTCCCCCACCTTGGCCGGCGCCGAGAATCTCACACGCGAACCCTCGTTGCCGTCACCGTCGAGCACATCGACGATCTCGTACTTCACCACGGCATCGGCACCTTCGGGTACCGGCGCGCCCGTCATGATACGAACCGTGTCGCCCGCGCCGATTGCGCCCTCAAAGACATGGCCCGCCGCCTCGTGCCCCACGACAGAAAGCGTCACGGGCGCCTCGCCAGATGCCTGCACCAAGTCCGCCGAGCGCACGGCATATCCGTCCATAGCGCTGTTGGCAAACGGCGAAATGTCGATATCGGCCACCGCGTCCTCGGCCAAGGGAAGACCGGCGGCCTGCCACACGGGAATCTCGACGAGATCGGTCGGAGCAACGTGCGACAGAACAATCGACTGCGCGTCCTCCAGCGGAATGAGTTTCTCTGCCATATGCACCTCTTAATGCCACAGCGCACAACGGGGGCGCCAATTCTTTATGCTTGTCTCAGTATAATCCCCTGCCGCACGACGGCGAAACGACCCACGTTCTCGAATACATCTGTCGGCCGCAAGCCGCGAAACAGAACCGAAACCAACCTGCCGGTTTGTCACGTTTGGCACGTTCTATAATGCTCGTGTTGCAACCTAAAAGAGGAACGTATGGCTTTTACCGACAAACCCGAAAGCGCAAACGAGGCGCAGGATCATTCCCAGCCGCTCGACGACGGCGGCTTTTTCTCCCTGAACGACGTCATCATGGCAGGCAGGCAACAGCTCACCCGCTCCGAGCATCTCTTGGCTGCCGACACGCGCCGCAATGCCCACAACCTACTCGCGAGCGCTAAGTTGCTCGTACTCGTCGTCATCGTCTCGCTCGCTATGGGCGTTGCCGCTTGGGCGTTTTTGGCCTCGTTGAATATCGCGACCGACTATCGCGAGCACCATACGTGGATTTACGCGCTGCTTCCCGTTGTGGGCGTTGCCACCGCATGGGCGTACAAAAACCACGGTCTTGCCGCCAAACGCGGTAACAACCTGGTCATCGACTCCGCTCTGGGCACACGCCTCATCCATAAGCGCATGGCCGTCCTCACCTTCGTCTGCTCCACGCTCACGCACCTAACGGGCGGATCGGCCGGTCGCGAGGGAGCCGCGGTGCAGATTGGCGGCACCATCGCCAGCAACATCTCAAGCCTCGCCCACCTCAAAAAGCATGACCACCACGACCTCATGCTCGCCGGCATCTCGTCGGCCTTTGGCGCCGTATTCGGCTCTCCCCTTGCCGGAGCTTTCTTTGGCATGGAGATGTGCTTTATCGGCAAGATCGACTACACCGCAGGGATCTACTGCCTGGTCGCCTCGTTTACCGGCTACTTTACATCACTCGCCCTGGGTACCGAGTACGAAGCGAATGCCATCGCCAGCGTTCCCGCCATGACGCCCAAAACGGTCGTTATCGTTGTTATCAGCGCCATTATCTTCGGTCTGACGGCACGCCTCTTTGCCTGGTCGGTTCGAACCGTCAAGAGCCTGTACGGTCGCTTTATCACCAATTACCTCGTTCGCGCACTTATAGGCGCACTCGTGGTTTTGGCTGTCTATGCCCTCCTCGACGCCTGGGACTACGCCGGCCTTTCCACGTGGCTTTCGGGCGCCGGGTTTGCCGGCAACACCACCCTCGCCGACGCCGTCATCAAGCTCGTCGTAACGGCACTCACCCTGGGTGCCGGTTTCCAAGGCGGCGAGGTCACGCCCCTGTTTGGCATCGGTGCGGCACTCGGTGGCTGGATCGGTTGCCTTACCGGGCTCGACCCCAGTTTTCTGGCGGCTCTCGGCATGCTCGGCGTGTTCTGTGCCGGCCTTAACGTGCCCATCACCACCTGCATGATGGCCATCGACCTGTTCCACGGCACGGCCGCCGGGTTCTTTGTCATCGTGGCCTTTATCAGCTATCTCGCCGGCGGACACCGCGGCGTGTACCCTGCCCAGCGCATCATCTCACCCAAGCGCCGTTCGCTTATAGTGGATGAGGGCGGTACGGTAGCGGATGCTATCGAGCGCCACAACGACCTGATAGAGTAGACGTAAGTATTCGCCGTGCAGCCACAATCGGGGGGCAATTCGACCCGAGCGCGACCGCACCGTCACGCCATACGCCGGGAGTCGCCCATGCACGCAACTGATTTTGGTCGCACGCTCATCATCGCCAACCCAGCCGCCCAATCGGGTGCGGCGCGCGAAGTTGCCGAGCGCCTGCAACGCTTTTTGGACATGACTGCACGCGCATCCCAGTTTGACCTGGTATTGACCGAGCGTATGGGGCACGCCAAGGAGCTGGCCGCACAGGCTCAGGGCTATCGCACCGTTATCGCCCTTGGCGGCGACGGCGTGATCCACGAGGTCGTCAACGGGCTTATGGCACAAAAGGAGGACCCCCGCCCCGCTCTTGCCATCCTAGCCGTGGGTTCCGGCAACGATTTTGCCCAAACGCTCGGTATAGAAAATTTCTCCGGCAAGGATTTTGGCGCGCTGCTCACCTGCGAGCTGCAGCGTCAGGACATCGGTCGCATTCGCTCATGGAACCCCGCAAGCGGTAGCGGCGAGGCTACCGTTGAGTACTACGACCAGACGCTCTCCGTCGGTATTGACGCCGCCATCGGCCTGGGCACCACCGAGCTGCGCAAAAAGACGGGCCTCACCGGCGCTCCGCTCTACACCCTCTCGGGACTTGAACAGTTTGGCCTGCGCTATCGCAACTACCCCATGTCAGTCAGCTTTGACGGCGCGCCCGCCGAGCGCGTGAGGGCGATCATCATGGCGATTCAGCTGGGCCCCACCTATGGCTCGGGCTATCGTATCTGTCCCGACGCCGACCCGTGCGACGGCATGCTCGACGTTTGCTACGCCTGCGGCCCCGTTCCGCGCGCGGTCGCGCTTCCCATGTTCCTTTCGGCCAAGGACGGCCACCATACCAAGTTGCCGCCGGTTTGCATGCGCCGCTGCCGCCATGCCGAGCTTACCTTTGAGGAGCCCGACTACCCCATCCAGGCCGACGGCGAACCTGTTATCGCCTCGCGCATCGAAGTCGACATCCTACCCGGCGCCCTCCAAGTCTGGCGTCCAACCCGCAAAACAGCCCCTATTTCACCGCAACTTATCGAGAACATCACCCCTCCCCGCCCGGCTTGCGGCGGTTGGCCTTTTTAATGGCGTTGAAGTGCTTATCATTAAGTCTGCGCTGGCGAGAGCGCTGAGGCACTTTGGTCTTTACGCGTCGACGCGGTGGATGCCCGCGACGCTCAAGCTCAGCGCGTAGCTTACGCAAACAGCAGCTACGATTTTGGAACTGACTGCGACTCTCGCGCGCCGTCACGGTAATCCCCGTAGGGATATGTTTCATGCGCACCGCCGAGTCCGTCGTGTTCACGCCTTGCCCACCCGGACCCGTCGCGAGAAACACCTGCATCTCGCAATCGCGCGCCAGCTCCTCGACCGACATCTCGGCATAGCGCGCATACTCACGCCATCCCATCTTGTTCTCATCCATATCAACACCTCCCCTCATACAAAAAATGTGACAAAGGGACAGTCCCTTTGTCACATCGCATACCAATCGCTTGTGTTGCGCGCTTAGGCGAAGGTGATCTCGCCGTTCTCACAGTCCATATCGGCGATACGGGCCAGGCTCTCAACACGGAAGCCGCGCTCGCGGAGCTTATCGCCACCGCCCTGGAAGCCCTTCTCCACCGCAATGCCAATGCCGGACACCTCGGCACCCGCAGCCTCGCAGATCTTGATAAGACCCTCGAGCGCGCATCCGTTGGCCAGGAAGTCGTCGATAATCAGGACCTTGTCGCCCTCGGACAGGAAGCGCTTGCCAACGATGACCGGATACTCCTTCTGCTTGGTAAAGGAGTAGATGGTCGTGGCATACTGCTCGCCGTCGAGGTTGATGGACTGCGCCTTCTTGGCAAAGACCACCGGCACGCCGCCAAAATGCTGGGCTGCGATGCAGGCCATGCCAATGCCCGAAGCCTCGATCGTAAGGATCTTGTTAATCTCGACATCCTCGAACAGACGGGCCCACTCGGCGCCCATGTGGTCAAACAGCTCAACGTCGCACTGGTGGTTGAGGAAAGCATCAACCTTAAGGACATTACCGGCCTTTACGATGCCGTCATGGCGAATACGGTCCTCAAGCTCCTGCATGGCGCAACCCCTTCTCACGGCAACGATACCGCGCGATTAATAAACGTTGTTCGATAGTCTACCACGGACCGACCCCCGCCCGCCCCACAAGCCGCATCGCACCACAAAGCCGCATCGCACCGCAAAGCCGCAAGCAGATAAACCGAGCTTACCAGCTGAATGCGATCGAGGCCCACGCCCAGCTCCTTTTGCATCACGGGCAGCGCCACGGTCACGACGGCCGAATCCAGACACACCATAAACGTCATGATGAGCACCGTAAACAGAATCGCCCATTTGTTCTTGCCATGGGTGTCTCCCTCAAGAGCGATGTGTTCGCGGCGCAGCTGCTCTGCGGTTTTCTCCATATCCATCCTTTCGAGTGGAGCAACACAAAAACGGGGCCCCAATCGCCTGCAAACAGTCGCGATTGGGGCCCCGCCTACGGTATCGGAGCTAAAGGTCGCCGAAGCTTTCTGCCGGCATCGGCGCCTTGCACGAACGCTAGCCTAGCACTGCTCGAGCGCCTGCTCAAGATCGGCAATCAGATCGGCCGTGTCCTCGAGGCCGCACGACAGGCGCACCATGTCGGCAGAGATGCCACAGGCGATAAGCTCCTCATCGTTCATCTGGCGGTGCGTGGCGTTAGCGGGATGCAGGCAGCAAGTGCGGGCGTCGGCCACATGCGTGGCGATCTGAGCGAGCTTGAGGCTCTTCATAAAGGTCTCGGCCGCCGCGCGACCACCGTTAAAGCCAAAGCTTACAACGCCGCAGGTGCCGTTGGGCATGTACTTTTGAGCCAGGTCATAGTACTTATCGCCCTCCAGACCCGGATAGCTCACGAAGCGCACCTTGGGATGGCTCTGCAGGAACTTGGCAACAGCCAGGCCGTTCTCGCAATGACGCGGCATGCGCACATGCAGGCTCTCGAGCGAGCTGTTCAGGAAAAACGCCGCCTGCGGGTTCTGCATGGGGCCGAGGTCGCGCATGAGCTGAGCGGTTGCCTTGGTAATGAAGGCGCCCTCGCGACCGAACTTCTCGGCATAGGTCACGCCGTGGTAGCTCTCATCGGGCGTGGTGAGACCCGGGAACTTGTCCGCATGGGCCATCCAGTCAAACTGGCCGTGGTCGACGATCACGCCGCCCAGGCAGGCCCCATGGCCATCCATGTACTTGGTGGTGGAGTGCGTAACGATATCGGCCCCCCACTCAAAGGGACGGCACATCACGGGCGTCGGGAAGGTGTTGTCGACCATCAGCGGCACGCCGTGGTCATGCGCGGCCTTGGCAAAGCGCTCTATATCGAGCACGGCAAGGGCGGGGTTGGCGATCGTCTCGCCAAAGACGAGCTTGGTATTGGGCTCAAAGGCTGCCTCGAGCTCCCCATCGGTGCAATCGGGGGCAACGAACGTGCAGGTAACGCCCATACGACCCATGGTATGGGCAAGCAGGTTGTAGGTACCGCCGTAGATGGCCGAGCTTGCGACCACATGATCGCCGGCGCCGGCCACGTTAAAGATCGCGAGGAAGTTCGCAGCCATGCCCGAGCTCGTGAGCATCGCAGCGGTGCCGCCCTCCATCTCGCAGATCTTGGCGGCAACCAGATCGCACGTAGGGTTCTGCAGACGGCTGTAGAAATAGCCAGACTCCTCCAGGTCAAACAGCTTGCCCATGTGCTCGGACGTGTCATACTTCCACGTGGTGGACTGGTAGATGGGCACCTGGCGCGGCTCCGCGTCTCCCGGGTGATAGCCGCCCTGAACACATGTCGTACCGATGGTCTGCTCGCTCATATCTAGCTCCCTTGCCTGGGTTACATTTTTATCCGGTTCACGATACCGCTACCCCGCACCCCTCTCAACCCATCCCCAAGGTAGGTTATGAGACAAATCTACCGGGGGCATTTATCGCAGATCTTGGCATTTATTCGATAGATAAAAATGAGGCATACATGAGGCTTTCGATGAACAAATGCATCGGCAAGGGTACTATAGGCGAGTACACCGTTACCGAGGAGACAACGATGAAGCAAATCGATACTGCCCAGCTCGACATCACCGCCTGTCAGGCTCAGGCTGCCGAATACCACGCCCGTGGCTTTAACTGCGCACAGGCCGTCGCCTGCACGCTCGCACCCGCCGTCGGGCTCGACCCCCAGACCGCCTTTATCCTCACC
The DNA here is from genome assembly GCF_052065455.1 of Collinsella sp. HCP28S3_E9. Taxonomy (NCBI): domain Bacteria; kingdom Bacillati; phylum Actinomycetota; class Coriobacteriia; order Coriobacteriales; family Coriobacteriaceae; genus Collinsella; species Collinsella sp. HCP28S3_E9. The sequence goes on along the minus strand of NZ_JBQHTZ010000005.1, from coordinate 65,424 downwards.
GAGGGCTTTGGCGCCGGCATGGGCGGCATGACCGAGACCTGCGGCGCCATCTCGGGCGCCGTGGCCATCATGGGCTTTGTAATGAGCGACGGCATGGATAACCCCAAGACCAAGGGCCAGACTTACAAGCTGTCGCGCGAAATCGCCAAGCGTTTTAAAACGAAAAACACGACGACCGTCTGCGGCACGCTCAAGGGCATCGGATCGGACAATGGTCCGCTCCGCAGCTGCCCCGGCTGCATCGACGACGCCATCGAGATCGCCTGCGATGTGCTAAAGCAGCTCGCCGAGTAAACAGCGGCAACAGAAAACGACGGCCGGCGTGCTTGGGATTCATCCAAAAGCACGCCGGCCGTCGCCGTTAGAACTCGGCAAATTTGGGAGCGCCGACCTCAATCTCCTCGCGCCCCGCCATAAGCTCGCGCATCTTAGCGCAAAACGGCTCCTGCTCCCCCGCCTTAAACACCAAATGAATCGTCACGGCATCCGCGTAATCGGTATCCGAAACCTTGGCACCCGAATCCTGCGCCAAACGAAGCACCTGCTCATACTGCGGATAGGCCACGTGCACGTCAACAGGCACGACGCTCGTCATCTCAACGACCTGCCCTGCCTCCTGAGCAGCTGCCACCGCCGCCTGCGTCGCCGCGGTATAGGCGCGCACCAAGCCACCGGGCCCCAACAGCGTGCCGCCAAAATAGCGCGTCACCACGCAGCAAACATTTTTGAGCCCAGCGCCGCGCAACACCTCGAGCGTCGGCATGCCGCTCGTGCGGCTCGGCTCACCGTCATCACTCTGACGCTCGCGTCCATCGACCAAAATCCACGCGGGAACATTGTGTCGAGCGTCGTAATGACGCTTGCGAACCATCTCGATGAAGGCATTCGCCTCATCCTCGGATTCAATATGGACCAGCTGGGCAATAAACCGGCTCTTGCGATCCACAAACTCGCCAGAAGCCTCAATATTCGATCGCAGAGTAAAGTAGCTGTCCAACAAAGCCCCTCAACAAAACTAAGCGCGGCAACAAACAGCCTCAATAATACGGCAAAGACAGCACCGTTGTCCTCGCCAACAAGAGCGAAAACGCCAATGATGCCGTCACCAACAGCGAGAACCCGTCAGCGCGAGCAAGGTGCCTTGAAAGACGAGATTGCAACAGAAATGAGGCTGCCGATGGCCAGGCAAAAACAGCGAGACGGCGTCAGCTGAGTCGATTTGGCCCGAAAGAGGAGGGAGCACGCCTTATGGCGGCGACCGACGAATGAGCGCCAAATCGGCCAGCTGACGCCGTCGCAGCGTCAACAAAGTGCCGAGTGGGCCTATAAGCCGGGTTCTGTCGTGAACGGTCATTTATCTTGTCTGCACGTTACCGTGCAGCTCCACGCACGCTACCCGAACGCGGACCGGGCCGGCCCATAGCGTTCCTATTCGCGCTTGCTCCGGATGGGGCTTGCCAAGCCGCCGTGTTGCCACGACGCTGGTGGTCTCTTACACCACCGTTTCAGCTTTTCCCTTTACGCCTTGCGGCGCAGGTGGGAGTCTTCTTTTCTGCGGCGCTTTCCGTCGGATCACTCCGCCCGGCCGTTAGCCGGCATCCCGCCCTCTGGAGCCCGGACTTTCCTCACGCGTGCCGCAAGCAGCACATCGCGCGACCGTCTGGCCCACTCAGCAGTGCAAGAGTGTAACACACCGTTGCCGCAGGCAAAGGCACAACACAAGCGTTCGACACGATATGCCAAGAACCATGCCATGCGGTACAATAGGGTCGTCGATGGGCAACGTCGCCAGTCGAGACGCGACCGCGCTCCGCACCCCTCCGTCTACTCGGTGCGTTCCCGCCTCCTCCCCGAGGCGGGATGTCGGCATTTTCATGCACCGACAACCCAATAGCCCCCGTGAACAGCCCGGACAGCGTTGCGCACGAGTAGCATTGCGCACCTCACCGGCAAACGCAAAAAGGGACCCGTCCATTGCGGACGGATCCCTTAAAGCAAGTGATCGTCAAACCGATTTACTCGGCGTCGGTCTCCTCGTCCTTCTTCTCGGAAGGCAGCGGGGTAACCTCGATCTCGACGCCCAGAGTCTCAGCAGCGGACTTCATAGACAGGGAGATACGACGACGGTCGAGGTCGATCTCCATGACCTTGACCTGAACCTTGTCGCCCACGTGGGTGACCTGAGAAGGCTGGTCGACGTGCTTGTTGGCCATCTCGGAGATATGCACCAGGCCCTCGATGCCCTCGCCCAGATCGACGAAAGCGCCAAACGGGACAAGCTTGGTCACAGTGCCCTCGACGATAGCGCCGACGGGGTACTTCTTGACCAGTGCGCGCCACGGATCCTCGGTGGTCTGCTTGAGACCCAGGGAGATGCGCTCGCGGTTGAGATCGACGTCGAGAACCTCGACCTCGACCTCCTGGCCGACCTTGACAACCTCGGAAGGATGGTTGACGTGGTTCCAGGAGAGCTCGGAGATGTGGATGAGACCGTCGATACCGCCGAGGTCGACGAAGGCGCCGAAGTCGACGATGGAGGAAACGGTGCCCTGGAGACGCATGCCAGACTTGAGCTTGGACAGGATCTCGGAACGCTCGGCCTTACGGGACTCCTCAAGCACGACGCGACGGGAGAGAACGACGTTGTTGCGGTTGCGGTCCATCTCGATGACGCGGGCCTCGATGCGGGTGCCCATGTAGGAGGTGAGGTCCTTGACGCGACGGAGGTCGACGAGGGAAGCGGGCAGGAAGCCACGCAGGCCGATGTCGAGGATCAGGCCGCCCTTGACAACCTCGATAACCTCGCCCTCGACGTTCTCGCCGGAGTTGAACTTCTCCTCGATGCGGTTCCAAGCACGCTCGTACTCGGCACGCTTCTTGGAAAGGACCAGACGACCGTCCTTGTCCTCCTTCTGGAGAACCAGGGCCTCGATGGAATCACCGAGTGCAACGATGTCTGCAGGGTTAGCGTCCTTGCGGATGGACAGCTCGCGGACCGGGATAACGCCCTCGGACTTGAATCCGATGTCAACGAGCACCTCGTCATGCTCGATCTTAACGACAGTACCGTTAACGAGATCGCCCTCATCAAAGTCGGTAATCGTACCGTCGATGAGGTTGTTCATCTCCTCCTCGTTGACATCGTCAAGAGAGAAAATGGACGAGTTCTGAATCTCACTCAAAGGTGGACCCCTTTCGAACTACGGGGCCCCGATTGCTAGGACCTACAGAAGGGTGCGACAAGCACACAACGTTTAGGAACACTCGGGAGCCGACAGATACTAATGTGACGCTTATGCAATCACGTTCGTATAGGTTACGTGGAAATCACTTCGATTTCAAGCGTGAACTGCGATTTTTTACTCGTATGGAGACTTTTTCGCAATCTTGTGAACGACCGTCTCCATAAGTTGACGATAAGCAGTTGAGTATACGGCTTTGGGGTAAAGTATCCGGAGCCAACGTTCTAAACGATTTTTCGAGAAAGGTGCCCGCGTGCTCAAAGCAGTCGTTTTCGATATGGACGAGACGCTTCTTAGCATCAATCTCAACGCGTTTATCCTTCGCTATTTTAAGGATGTCTCGTCAATGCTCGCGGATATCGGACGATGCAGCCGCGGTGGCACGATGGCACGCCTCGGCACTATCCTGGTCGACCTCAACGCCAATCGCCGAAGCGGCACGGACAATCGCACCAATCTTGAGTTTTACCGCACCGAGGTCGAGCGCAGGTGCGGCATCTGCCTCTCGGACCCACTCATCAATGAGGCTTTTACCTACTATGAACGCGAAGTTCTCCCGTACAAGAATGACGATGCCATCAATGCCCACGCCATGCCGGGTGCACACGCCGCACTCCAGGCTGTACGGGACGCAGGACTGCGTTGCGCACTCTTTACCAACCCCAGCTTTCCCCAGGGGGCCATCGAATGCCGCATGGGTTGGGGTGACCTGGCCGACGCCCCCTTTGAGCTCGTGACGCACATGGGAAACGCCACCCGTTGCAAGCCCGATGCCACCTATTACCTGGAGCAGCTGCAGGCCATGGGGCTCGAACCGCACGAGGTCCTTATGGTGGGCAACGACCCCAAGCGCGACTTCCCCAGCCCCGCCTGCGGTATTCAAACTGCCTATGTTGGCCAGGGAAAACCCAGTCGAGCCACCTGGCGCGGAACCATGGAAGACTTCGCCCGCGACTTTAACGCCGTAATCGATGCCTTCTACGAGCACCAAGTAGCCAACGAACTAAGCTAGTCCCCAAATCAGGAATGGGGCGCACGTTTGCCCCACGCTTCGTTACGTGGGCAACGGCTTGAGGGCAAGATGCGATGCCCCAGTGTCCTAGGCCGTGATCATTTTGACGCGTTCGCCGATCTTGGAGTCGCGCCTGTCGGAAATAACAGTAAAGCCCTCCAGGTCGCACACCTTTACATTTGAAAACACGTGGAACTTGGAGCTATCGGCGAGTACGCAACTCGCTTGGGAATTCTGCATCACGATACGTTTTTTGATAGCCTCGGGATAACCTGGCGTCATGATGCCGCGGTCCTCGTCCACCGCATTGACACCTATAAACGCCCGGTCAAAGTACAGCTCGCGCAGCGCGCTCTCAACCATAGGACCGGTGAGCGAGCAGGTAACGGGGTTGAAGTCGCCGCCAATTACCACCACCTTAGCAGCAAGCTCGCCCGTAAACCGACATGCATAGCCGTTGGTGGTGTAGATAGTCACCGGCTTGTCGACGAGCAGGCTCAGGAGCGCCGTCGCGGTGGTACCGGAGTCGACAGCGAGATGAGACCGTCACGCCCGAAGACCCCGCTTTCGCCGCCGAGGAGCGCGCGGCGCACGCGGCCCATGAGGAGCGGCTCGAGCATATCGAGGGGCTCCTTCCCAAGAAGGGAAACGACCCTGCGGGACGACACGGCGAAAACCATCGTTGATTCCGGCAAGAGACGCCGTTTCTCTGGTAGCTTCATCTTCAACCAAGACCGACAATGCCGGCCAGGCACTCAACCCAAAAGGAGACAGCATGCCCAACGAGCTCAGCTATGAGGTCAGCCTCGAGCGCAGCAACCAGATCCGCGCCGACCTGCCGCAGCACCCCGAGAAGTACACCATGCTCACCGGCGACCGCCCCACCGGCCGCCTGCACCTCGGCCACTACTTCGGCACGCTCAAGAGCCGTGTCGAGCTGCAGGACATGGGCGTCCACACCAACGTGCTCATCGCCGACTACCAGGTCATCACCGACCGCGACAGCACCGACAACATCTAGGACAACGTCTACAACATGGTCATCGACTACCTGGCCTGCGGCCTGGACCCCGACAAGACGATGATCTACACGCACTCCGCCGTGCCCGCGGCAAACCAGCTCATGCTGCCGTTCTTGTCGCTCGTCTCCGAGGCCCTGCTGCAGCGCAACCCCATCGTCAAGGCCGAGATGGAGGCCAGCGGCCATGAGCTCACCGGCCTTTTGCTCACCTACCCCGTGCACCAGGCGTGCGACATCTTGTTCTGCAAGGGCAACGTGGTGCCGGTCGGGCGCGACCAGCTGCCGCACATCGAGCTCACCCGCACCATCGCACGCAAGTTCAACAACCGCTACGGCAAGGTGTTCTCCGAGGTCGACGCGCTGCTGTCCGACACGCCGCTGCTGCCCGGCCTTGACGGGCGCAAGATGAGCAAGTCCTACGGCAACGCCATCAACATCTCCATGACCGCCGAGGAGACGGCCAAGCGCATCAAGAAGAGCCAGACCGACGGCGAGCGCATGATCACGTTCGACCCCGAAGCCCGTCCCGGTGTGTCCGGCCTGCTCTCCACCGCCGCGATCTGCACCGGCCGCTCCGAGGTCGAGATCGCCGAGGAGATCGGCATGGGCGGCGCAGGCGCGCTCAAGAAGTACGTCACCGACGACGTGCGCCCCCATCCGCGCGCGCCGCGAGGAGCTCGTGCAGGATATGGACTACGTCAAGGACGTCCTGCACGAGGGCAACCGCCGCGCTAACGAGGTCGCCGAGGCCACGCTCGCCGAGGTGCGCGAGGCCATGGGCATGGTGTACTAAGCCATCCGGCTCGCGGAAACGCGCCGCGACACGCGAATGGGCCATCTTCACGTGTCCACGCCTTCGACATAGCCAAGGTCTTACGAGGTGGGCGATAATAAGCCCGCCTCGTTTTTTACGTTGTATGGGGGATTGCATGTACCGACTTGTTGCCAGCGATATGGATGAGACGTTTCTCGATGCCGACCACGCCATCCCGGCGTCCAATCTCCGAGCACTCAAACGCATGAGGGAGCTCGGTGTGCTGTTCGTCCCTTCGAGCGGGCGATGGTATTCCTCTATCATGGACAACTTCTCGGGGGAGGCCCGCGAGCTGATCGAAGACGGCTATGTGCTCTCCTATAACGGCGGCTTCATCAACCGCGTGGGAGACCCCACCCCGCTCACCACCTGCGGCCTTTCCAACGAATGCGCGAACGCGATCTATGCAAAGGGGCTCGAACTCGGACTCTGCATGCACGTCAACGTCGCCGACGGCCACGTGTTCGTGAATGACGCACCCACACGGGAGCGCGACTATCTGGAATCGATCACCGGGGTCACTCATTTTCGCGGATCTGACCATCCCGACCTCTCATTCCTTGAAGGCCGTGGCATCGTGAAGATCCTGTACGTCGACTGGGACTTCGATGAGCTGCAGGAATTGGGCCGCAAGCTCGCGCCGATGGCCGAGCGACTCGGCGTTGACATCACCTTCTCCTCCAAGCGCTACCTCGAACTCATGCCCGCAGGCGTTGACAAAGGGACGGGGCTCACGCGCCTTGCCGATATGCTGGGAATTCCGATGTCCGAGGTCATCGCCGTTGGTGATTCCGCAAACGACCTCTCCATGATCAAGGCGGCGGGACTGGGCGTCGGCGTGGCGAATGTCACCGACGACGTGCGGCCGTATTGCGATGTCGTCCTTGAAACGGCTGGGACTGAGGGTGCGTTCTCCGAACTCATCGAGCGATTCCTTGAACCCCAACGACCACATGTCACTGTGTCTTTCTATTTGTAACCCTTGATTAACTTATGGAGAGGCTGTGTGCTCGTCGGTCTACGACTTGGGTCTCAGAGAATTAGCTACAGTTAACTTAATGAAGGCACAGGCGAATTAAAGACCTTCGACACGAACGTTGCGCCTTCCCTCCCCTCGCGCAACACCTCTTTGGAAAGGCGCCCCGCGCATGTGGGGCGCCTTTCTTGACTACAATGGCGATATCGATTGAAAGTGAGGGCGGCATGGCAGACCGGGACACCGACGGATTCTTCAACCGCGTATACGACATGGTACGCCAGGTGCCCTGCGGCATGGTTGCCACATATGGTCAGATCGCCAAGCTCGTTGGTGAGCCCCGTCGAGCCCGATACGTGGGATACGCCCTGCACGTCAATCCGGAACCCGGCACCATCCCCTGTCATCGCATCGTATTCGCCGACGGACGCCTCGCGGAGGGGTTCGCCTTCGGTGGGCCCGAGGCGCAGCGCACACTGCTCGAGGACGAAGGCGTTGCCTTCCTCGCCAACGGACATGTCGACCTGCAGGCCTCTCGCTGGCCAGCGGGCCTGGTATGACAAGGGGCGCCGACAGCGCCCCTTCCCGTTTTGGATCCTTGGCAGGCAACCCAATCAAACGGTCGCCTCGAGTGCGTCCCCCGCGCGGTCGAGTGTGCTTCTGACCTTGGCACCCTGTTTGAACCACGTGCGCAGGTCCTCGAGCGTGCTGCCCGCTTGCATACACCTTGATTTTGCGACCACCCCTCGTGGTCACCGTGCAGCGGTCGCCGCTCTCGCTGTTCTCGTGCGCCGTGATCTTCTTGAGGTAATCGCGGCGAAACGCCACGACGCGGGCGTTGCTGATCTCGATGAACCAATCGTCATCGACAAGCGAAGTACCCGTGGCACCTCGGCTTGCCATCTCCTCGGAGAAGGAGAAACCGAGCGCGCGCTCCTGCCTGCCGATCTCGAGGATGCCGCGGGCCGGCATGCCGAGCATGAGCAGGGGCAGGAACCCCCCTATGAACAGGAACAGGAACGGGATGAGCACGAGCAGGCGCGCACCCTCGTCGGTGAAGACCGCCATGAAGGCGAGGACGAGCGAGAAGACGAGGGCCATGCCGTTGAAAACAATCGTCAACGGCTTGATGGCAGACCAACACAGGCCCGCCTTGGTCATGGGACCGTCGACGGCGTCCGAGACTTCGATGCCCTCTTCCTCCAGACGGGCGAGGAGGTTGAGCGAGCACACCCCCTCGAGGCTTATCGAGCAGAACTTCCGGTCGCCCTCGAACAGGTCGATCCTCATCATCTGCGCGTGAAGCGTTGCACGGGTGATGTTGCCAAACGTCGTCTCCTTGCGGATGCCGAAGGCGTTACGCGAGAGAATGCGCCCACCGTCCACGTCGATACGCGGGATGCTCAGCAAGGCCCAGATAGCCATACCCGCGAGCGCCATGGCATGACCGAACCACACAAGTTCGTGGTCCCACTCGCCCAGCGAGACGCCCTGCCAGACGTAGACACCCAGCATGAGCAGTTCGAACGCGACGGCGCAGCAGGCGATGATCGTGCGGATGGCTGCGGGCATGCGCACCGTGAAGCAATCGAGGCTGTCCGTTGCCTCGCTGCGCTCGCTCGCGCCGCGGCGGGCGACCCATGCAGTGAGCGGGCCGACGATGAACACGGTCATACCGACGCGCAGAATGGATTCGAGCAGATTACTCATAGGGGCCACCGCCTCGAGCTCTGGAGATTAACTGCAGGAAACGCTGCCAGAACGATGGGATGCGCACAACGTAAGGAGCCGCGTATCGGCAAGCGGCGGCATCGCAATCGCCCGGCGAACAGATGATGATCGGCGCCGGGCCAGACGAATTAAACAAAAGGGTGGTCGACGGCGCCCTCGCAGGCGCACCGTCGACCACCCTTCACGTCGCAGCGACCCTACGAGCCGTCCGAAACGAAACGCACTCCGCCAGAGCGCTACCCAATCTTGCGGATGCTCGGGATCGCCCAGGTGATGCCTGCTAGGATCACCATTGCAGCACCGATGAGCACGAAGCACGCGCTTACGCCGATGGCGTCCGCGAACAAGGTCGATGCGACGAGCCCCACGGGCATAGCCCAGCTGCAGACCGCTCCGTACAGACCGAAGACGCGGCCCATGCACTCGGGATCGACGCGCTCCTGCATGAGCGCCATCTGCGGCGCGCTGTACAGCGGACTCGAGACCCCCATCGCGAACGTAAGCCCCAGAAACACAACGAGCGCGGAAGGGGGCACGAGGCCGCCCGCGAGCGCGGCGGCTCCGATGAGGCCGATGGCCAGCGTGCACGAAAGAGCGCGGTTCTTAAGGCCACCCGTCGCCCCGATCCAGCCGCTCGCCGCGATCATGCCGACCGAGAACGCGATCTCCGCGATAGCCGACTGCGTAGTGGTGCCCCCAAAATGGTCGAACACCATGAGCGGGAACAGCGCGGATATGGGCGAGAACAGGACCGAGAAGGCGAAGCCGATCCAGAGCATGGCGAACAGACCGTGATGGCGTTTGAGCTCGCGGTACCCGTTGGCCGTCTCCAATAGGAAGGCCCGCACCGCGCGGTGCGACGCCTCGGCGTTCTCCTCGGGCGTATGGCGCTCGGGCGCCGGCGTCTTGATGCCGGAGGTCGCCACCGCGATGCTCGCGAGCACCGCCCCGGCGACATCGAGCGCGATCATGAAAGTCAGACCAAACGCCGGGTAGACCGCCGCGGCGATGGCGTTGCCGATGATATAGCTACCCGACTGCATGAACTGCAGCATGCCCGCCAGCTTGCCGAGCACCTCGGGCGGGGCGATGAGCGGTGTGAGCGCGTTGAAGGCGGGCGTATGGAGCGTGCTGCCCAGCGCACGGACGAACAGCACCGCCGCCACAACGGCGACAGAAAGGTCGCCCCGAAGCGAGCCGAAGACAAGCGTGAGGCTCACGGCCGCGATGAAGAGATCGGCGCCGATCATGAGACGCTTGATGGACGTGCGGTCCACGATGGTGCCCGCGAAGGCGCCGAGGAGCGCCATGGGCAAGAAGGCCGCCAGGCTCACGAACGACAGGGCGCTCGCGGAGCCGGTGGTGAGGGTGACGTGCCAGATGAGACCCATCTGCAGAATGGAGCTCGTGAGCACGGAGAAGAACTCGCCGATCCAGACGATGGCGAGCGAGCGCTTCCAAGAAGCGCAGGGGTTCGGTTGTGTCATGGAATAATCCTTTGATGCGATCGGTGGCATGCAGCGAAGTACCGGTCGCTCACGCGACCGTGGCTAGAGCCAAATGGAAGCAAGCATGGTGCAGCTCCCCTTTCCAAATCTAGAGGTAAACCTTCAGCCGTGAGTGGAGCTATTATAGGGACTTGCGAGCCAAGATGCAACAGGAAGACCTCTACGGAGCGTAGATGCCGGGCGCCCCGAACCACTTATGCCATGAGAGACGGCATCCGATTCTCCTTGACTTGGTCTCAATGTGATATCACAATGCAATCAGCAGTCGCACGGACTGCTCGGGGACTCGCCTCCTCCCCATCGCAATCTGGAGCGCGGCGCCGGGGACGTCACGCAAACGCCGGCGCAGTCGTGAAAGGAACTCACAATGAGCGTGGAAAAGCAACTCAAGGCCAAGTCGGGCTACGGCATGCTCGTCGCCGTGGCGGTGGCGCTCATCGCCATCATCGGCCTCTTTATCTGGAGCACCATCGGGCTCGCGAGCACGCCCGACGGCGTCGACGCGCCCGCAGTCTACGGATGGGGGCTCGGCCTCAGCATCCTCGCGTTTTGCCTGTGGTTCATCCCACTCAACGGATTCTTCTCGCTGCAGCCCGGCCAGGCGCGCGTGTGCATCCTGTTCGGCAAGTACGTGGGCACCGTCCGCGACGAGGGCTTCTTCTGGGCCAACCCGTTCTTTAGCAAGAGCATGGGCGGATCGGCCGGGATCGGCGAGATGATCGAGCTCGAGATGAGCGATTCCAAGGCCGCCAAGGCCGCGGCGCAGAAGGCCGCCAAGGGCAACCCCACCACCATCTCCACCCGCGTGCGCACCCTGAATGGCGAGCGCCTGAAGGTCAACGACAAAATGGGCAACCCCATCGAGATCGCAACCGTCGTGGTGTGGCACGTCGCCGATACCGCCAAGGCGCTCTTCGACGTCGACGACTACCAGAGCTATGTCGCCATGCAGGCCGAGACGGCGCTGCGCCACGTGGCGAGCGTGTACGCCTACGACCACCTGGAGGACGAGTCCGATGCCGCCGGCGCCATCACGCTGCGCGCCAATGTGGAAGAGGTCTCCGAAGCCCTGCGCCGCGAGCTCGCGATGCGCCTGGCGCCCGCCGGCGTCGAGGTCGACGATGCACGTCTCACGCACCTCGCCTACTCCCCTGAGATCGCCCAGGCGATGCTGCGCCGCCAGCAGGCCGAGGCCGTCATCGCCGCACGCAAGAAGATCGTCGAGGGCGCGGTCTCCATGGTCGACATGGCCGTGAAGGAGATGGCTGCCGGCGGCACCATCGAGCTCGACGACGAGCGCAAGGCGCAGATGGCCAGCAACCTCATGGTGGTGCTCTGCGGTGAATCCGAGGCGCACCCGGTGCTCAACGCAGGCTCGCTGTACTAACCCCAACACCAATGAGTAATTTGGGGACGGGTGCAAAATTGCACATTCGACAAGAAGGCACGTCATGGCACGCAAGCAGTATCCACTCCGTATAGACCCCGCTATCTGGGAGGCCGTCCAACGCTGGGCGGACGATGAGATGCGCAGCGCCAACGGTCAGGTGGAATGGATCTTGCGAGACGCCCTCAAACGCGCGGGAAGGCTGCCGAAGAAAGAGCCCTCGTTCAAGGGCACGCCCAAAGGCGAAGAGGGCTAAGCCGGGAAGACAGGGCTCGGCCGCTGCCGACGTCGGGACAAAGCCGCGCCCCGCGCCGCGGTCGAGGCAGAGCTGAGCCCCGCCGCTCCAAAGTCGAGCCGAACGGCGGGGCCAACACCAACCCAAAGCAAGCTCGCCCCCTCTATACGCACCAACCGGTCCCCGGAGGCATCCGCCTTTGGGGACCGTTCTTTTCCCAGCTAGATGTCGTATATAAAGCCTTTTGACAGCTCGATTTTGCCCCGTGGGGGTCAAATATAAAGACCTTTGATGGTACGATGCTCGCGTCAATGACATGGTGGCTCTCGACAGGGGTCGCCCCGACCCTCTAGGGAGCAAACGCATGGAGCTGGGCTCGCACATCAAGGAGCATCGCACGGAGCTCGGACTGTCCCAAGACGATCTGGCGGAGCGCATCTACGTGTCGCGCCAGACCATCAGCAACTGGGAGTGCGGCCGTACGTATCCGGATGTCCAGAGCCTGCTGCTGCTTTCCAACGTGTTCGGGGTGACCGTGGACTCCCTCATCAAAGGAGATGTGGAAACCATGGCACAGGTAATGAACGAAGCGGTCAAGAAGTACAACGCCCTATCCACAATCACGGTCGTGAGTGCGGTCGTGTTTTTGGTGCTGAGCGCGTGGGCGGCGTTCCAGTTCGAATGGGGCTGGGGCATGCACATCGCGCCCACCGCGGCGTTTGCCGCCGTGGCGCTCGTCGTGATGCTCGTGGCGTTCGTGTATATGGAACGCATGAAGAAGCAGCACGACCTCGTCACGTACCGCGAGGTGTTGGCGTTTAGCCGCGGCGAGCAGGTCGATCGCGACACGCTCGAGGGGCGCCGTGAGCGCGAGATGAACCCTTGGGTCAAGGGCACGCGCAACGCGGTGCAGATCATCATCGGCGCCATCGCCGGCGGACTGGTGGGCGTCGGCATCGGCATGCTCGCCAAGATGCTGAGTTAAAAGCGCGGGTACGCACCCGTTCCCCGAAATGGTATCCCCCTTAGCCCCCATTCTGAAGATGTATGCCAGAATGGGGGCGATTCCCGTTAGGAGGTGCCCCATGAACGTCACCGTACGCGCGTCCCTCATCGCATTGATCGCAATCGTTGGCGCCTGCTGGGCAATCCCCGTCCTCCTGGTGAGGGTCGTCCCACCCGATGCCGGCATGATCGCCATGATGGCGCTGATCTACCCCGTGCTCCCCGCAACTGCAATCACCCTCGGCCTGCTCGCCGCGAACTCCGCGAGGACGCTCTTCTGGGTACCCGCGGCGCTCGGAATCGGACCCGCGGTCCTGTTTCCCCTCAAGGTCGAGGGCAGCCAGGACCTTGCGTTCCATGGGGTTGCCTATACCGCAATCGGCTACGCCGCCATGGGCCTGTACACTTGGATGACTGCTCGACAACATCGCTAAGCCATCGCAGCAACAATCATGCAGGTAAACCCCGTGCAAAACAGTTTTTGCAGCGCCCGGCAAGCCTTGCCGCATATGATGTACAACAGATTCGATAGCGCACCCTACGTGTTCGCGGGACGCTCCTTCACGACCGGGAGGTGACGATGGACATCAGCAACCAGATCAAGACGCGGCGCGAGGCGATGGGCCTCTCGCAAGAGCAACTTGCCGAGAAGCTCTATGTATCGCGTCAGACGATCAGCAACTGGGAGCGGGACAAGACGTATCCGGACGTCCAGAGCCTGCTCATGCTGAGCATCCTGTTCGGCACCTCCATAGACACGCTCGTGAAGGGAGACGTGACCGTTATGGAAGAGGCAGTCGAAAGAGATCGCAAGCGCATGGGAACGCGGATGCTATGGCTGGCCGTGCTGATGCTCGCGTTGCTGGCGGTGGCGTTCGCGCTGATACTGTCGCCGGCGTTTAACTGGATGGAGGGCACCTGGGGCGCCGGCGTCGCCGCGGCTGCGGCGTTCCTGCCGGCGATAGCGGCGCTTGTTGTCGCAACCGTCCTCGAGCGCATCAAGCGCGAGAACGACCTGGTGACATACCGCGAGATCCTCGCTGTCCGCAATGCAGACAGGTGCTTTACAGCCACAAGCGCGATAGTTTCAACAACAAGATGCAGTGCCCCAGAGCCCCTAGCAGTCGACGATGGTCTTGCCGATCATGATGTTGAGGATCTCGACGTCGGTATCCTTCATGCCAACGCGGCCCACATAGCCCATGCTGGCGATCGTCTCTTCCACCGTATCCTGAATCAGGCCCTCGCCGGCACGGAAGCCGCGGCCCTGCATGGCCATATCGTGGCCCAGAATCGCCGCATCAACGGCAGCGGAAATCTTAGCGGCGCAGCTTGCCTTGGCGCCATCGCACACGATGCCGCCCACGTTACCGAGCGTATTGGAGACCGTCGCGCCGATCTGCTCGCGCGTGCCACCGCACAGCCAGGTAATCGCCGCGCCGGCACCGCACGCAGCGCAAATAGCACCGCAAAACGCCGAGAGCGCACCAATATAGCTCTTGATATGCACAGCAATAAGATCGGACAGCATCACGGCGCGCACCAGGCGCTCGTGGTCGCAGCGCAGGTAGTCGGCATATTCCATAACGGGCAACGCACAGGTAATACCCTGGTTGCCCGAGCCGCACACAATGGCGACCGGTAGCGCACAGCCGTTCATACGGGCGTCAGACCCGGCGGCGGCACGCGCACGCGCACGGCAGGCGACGTCGTCGGCACGAGCGCCCAGCAGCGTACGGCCCACCTCGGCGCCCCAAGCGTGCGCCAAGCCCTCTGCGCTAATGGCACCGTTCAGCTCGATCTGACGCTCAACGGCAGCGCGAGCACCCTCAACATCGCCGTCCTCGATAAAGTCAATGATAGACTCAATCGACATGGGCGTATCGGCGTTATCGGCGGCACGCTCGGCCACGACGCGCTCGGCGCAGGCGGCACACTCCCCCGCCGACTTGCCACACACCGGAATGCCATCGAGTGTATGGCACGTAACATTGGTGTGGTGGTCGGTAATCTCGACGACCGCGGTATGCCCCCCGGCTGTGGCAGTCACCTTGATGTAGAGGTTGGGCACGCCCTCGACAAGCGACACATCGCAGTAGCCGGCATCGGCGAGGAGCTCGGCCACGCGAGCACGGTCTTTATCGTCAACACTCTCGAGCACCTCGAGCGCGCTCTTGGCGTCGCCGCCCACGGCACCCAGCACGGCCGCGGCTTCAATACCATGCATACCGCCCGAGTTAGGCACGGTCACGCTCTTTACGTTCTTGATGATGTTGCCCGAGCAGGCAACATCCATATGATCGGGTTCGCAGCCGAGCGTCTGGCTCGCCAGCGCCGCTGCATAGGCAACGGCAATGGGCTCGGTGCAGCCGAGCGCACAGACAAGCTCGCGGTTCAAAACATCGCAAAACGCGGTATCACGAAAGGAATCGGCAGGCATAGGTATCTCCTACTTGTATAACGGGCTGGGCTCTCAAAATAGTTCGCTATTTTATTTGATAACAATGCATCAAAAACCACAACCATGGTTCCGGCAGACGGCGCTCGAGCACAAATTAGCGGCATTATTCATGAGAAGCCGGTCTTATTGCATGCTAAAGCGTTTGAGCAAAAAACGCCCGAGCGTTTACACAAAAGTCGCGCTATCATGCAGTCGAACGCGGTAAAACCTTTAGCAATCTCGCCGCACAGACCAGAGAGGAAGCATCCATGAAGATCGGTATCGGTAACGACCACGCCGCCGTCGAGCTCAAGAACATCATCTCCGAGCACCTGAAGGAGCGCGGCTGCGAGGTCGTGAACTTTGGCACCGACACCTCCGAGAGCTTTGACTACCCCATCGCCGGCTACAAGGTGGGTAAGGCCGTTGCCAACGGCGACGTCGACCTGGGCATCCTCATCTGTGGCACCGGCGTCGGGATTAGCCTGGCTGCCAACAAGGTCGAGGGCGTACGCGCCGTCGTGTGCTCCGAGCCCTTCAGCGCCAAGCTCTCCCGCATGCACAACAACACCAACGTGCTCGCCTTTGGTGCCCGCGTCGTGGGCTCCGAGCTCGCCAAGATGATTGTCGACGAGTGGCTCGATGCCGAGTTTGAGGGCGGCCGCCACGAGCGTCGCGTCAATCTCATCAACGAGATCGACCAGACCCGCGGACTCAAGGTCGTCGACGAGGCCTAAAGACTTACAACACCATACGTTAACGACAGCCCCCGTCCGGAACACACATCCGGACGGGGGCTGTTTAGTAGATTTTTGGGATATACCTAGAAATCTACTGGAATAAAAAGGGCGCCGCGGATGGAATTCCGCGGCGCCAAAGCCACACGCTAACAGCTTTGAGGAGTCAAAGCTGGTTTAGCCAAAGAAGCGCTTGATCTCGATCTCGGCGTTCTCCAGACAGTCGGAGCCGTGGATCACGTTGGCGTTGACATCGACAGCGAAGTCGCCGCGAATGGTGCCGGGGGCAGCGTCAAGCGGATTGGTAGCGCCCATAAGGGTGCGCATCTTGGAGACAGCGGAGAGACCGGAAACGACCATCTTGACGACCGGACCGCTCGTCATAAAGTCGCAGAGACCGCCAAAGAAGGGCTTGTCGGCCAGATGGGCGTAGTGCTCCTCGACGGTAGCACGCTCGAGCGTGGTCATCTCCATGCGCTCGATGACAAGGCCGCTACGCTCAATGCGAGCGACGATCTCGCCGATCTTGCGATCGCGCACAGCGTCGGGCTTAATCATGATGAAGGTCTTCTCGATAGCCATAAGGTAGCCTTTCAAGTAGGTTCGCGCGTGCCCAAGTCCCATTCCGGCACCCGCCTGGACTGCATCGTAACAGAGTTTTAGCTGCAGTTAAACAAAAAACTGTTTATTGAAACACTACAATTTATTAAAACGTTCCATATGTGTCACTTCTGTTTCGAAGCCCGATTAGAGTACCATCCGACCGCGCATCAACCGCACCGAACCGAGCGGACGGTCGGTTGCCGCCCGTGAACGTACCCCCTTCACAACCTGCCCAAAGGTCCTACAGAAGTTCTCGACAAGCCCCTTCCCCATTACAACAAAATACGGGCGCCCGCAGCAACAGACGCCCGTAAAAGCAAAAACGATTTATCAATAAATGGCCAAAGCCGCTTCAACTAAACCCTTACTTTGCCCCGTGGCCCATCTCGACGACCTTGGTCAGCGATCCAAGCACACCTTCATCGGCAACGAGTTGTGCCTGGGCACGCTGCAGCTGCACGGCAACGGCGGCAGGGGCGGTACCGCCCTCGGTCGTGCGTGCAGCGACAATCGACGGGATGTCGAGCGCCTCGGTAATGTCGTGCTCAAAGAGCGGGCTTGCCTCTTGGAACACCTCAAACGGCAGGTCCTCAAGATTGCAGCCGCGCTTCTCGCACATCAGGACCAAATGGCCCACCACGGCGTGGGCCTCGCGGAACGGCAGGCCACGCTTGGCCAGGTAATCGGCAACATCGGTGGCGGCAAGGTGCCCCACGCCGCACTCGCGCGCCATGGCATCCTCGTTGACGGTCCAGGTCGAGATCATACCGGCCATAACGGACAGGCACTGCATGAGCGTATGGGCGGTATCGAGCGCGCCCTCCTTGTCCTCCTGCAAGTCCTTGTTATAGGCGAGCGGCAGGCCCTTCATGGTCACGAGCAGCTGCACCAGGTTGCCATAGACTCGGCCGCTCTTGCCGCGGATAAGCTCGGCAAAATCGGGGTTCTTCTTCTGCGGCATGATGGACGAGCCAGTGGAATACGAGTCGGAGAGCGTGATAAAGCCAAACTCGGAGCTCGACCACAGCACGATCTCCTCGGAAAGACGCGACAGGTGCATCGCCATGACGGAGCCGGCGTAATGCAGGTCGAGGAGGAAATCACGGTCGGAAACCGCATCGAGCGAGTTGGGAATCACGCCCGCAAAGCCAAGTTCGGCGGCCGTCATCTGACGATCGAGCGGATAGCTCGTACCGGCAAGCGCGGCAGCGCCCAGCGGGCAGTTGTCGGCAGCATCAAAGGCGGCCTTCAGGCGTGTAAAGTCGCGCGCGAACATCCAAGAATACGCCAGCAGATGATGCGACAGCAGCACGGGCTGAGCATGCTGCATGTGCGTGTAACCCGGCAGAATCACCTTGTTGTACTGTTTGGCCGCATCCACCAGCACGTGGCGCAGCTCAAGATTGGCCTCCATGAGCTCCTTGGCCAGCGCCTTGACGCCCAGGCGCGTATCGGTCGCCACCTGGTCGTTGCGCGAACGCCCGGTATGCAGGCGCTTGCCTGCCTCGCCGATGCGACGGGTCAGCTCGCTCTCGATGGACATATGAATGTCCTCGTCGTTGATATCGAAGGTGAAGTTGCCGGCATCGATATCCTGTTCGATTGCGGTCAGACCCTCGGCAATCGCCTGCTCGTCCTTTGCACTGATAATGCCCTGGGCCGCCAGCATCTTGGCATGTGCCTTAGAGCCAGCGATATCCTGCTTATAGAGATGTTTGTCGACCGGCAGCGACGCGCCAAACTCCTGCGTGACCTCGGCCACGCCTGTCTCAAAACGACCGCCCCAAAGAGCCATGGAACCGTCCCCTTTCTCTAAATACCAAAACAAGCGCCCAAAGCAAAGCGCCATGTCGCTAAAGCGATTTATCAACCGCTAGTTTTGCACATTCCCCACCGAGCGCGAGACCATGTGGCTAATTTGCAAAGAAGTGACGCACCAGGCACTTGGCGCCCATCGACTCCCGCCAGCCGTTGCTTGCCGAGCCGTCAATCCATGCCTTCAGGCTCATAGGGACATCCTCGACCTTTGCAGCATCGAACTCGGGCGCGAGGGCAAGTAAAGCATGCGCGATAGCATTGAACATAATGGATACTCCTCAGATATATATAGGCGCAGAGCCGCCAAATTGATAGAAGGAGCCCCGCCGGACAACCCCGGCGGGGCTCGGACTCAGCCGCAGACGCGGCATCATATATGCGGGCGGAATGTAGGGGCCACCGATGTTAAGAAGTGTCAGCAAGCATAACGAAAGGTAGGGACCCCATGCGCCCGTTATGTATCACGCGGATGGGCCGCGCGGATACCAAGGGAGAAAGACTTAAGCCTGAGCGGCAGCAGAGCTGGGACCCTGGACCTTGGCCCACGTCTTGAGCGACAGCGTGTCGATCTCGATAAAGCCGGCGCTGGCCTTCTCGTCAAACGTGGTGTCGCGGTCGTAGGTGGCCAGACCGTAGTCATAGAGGCTGAAGGGGCTCTTGCGGCCGACAACATGGCAGTTGCCCTTAAAGAACTTCAGACGAACGGTACCGGTCACGAACTTCTGGGTATCGGCCATAAAGGCGTCGAGTGCGTTTTTGAGCGGGCTGTACCACTGGCCGTTGTACACGGCGGTGGCCCAATCCTGCTCGAGCTTAATCTTGGTCTTGAGCAGATCGCCCTCGACGCAAATATCCTCGAGTGCCTTGTGGGCGGTGATAAGCGTCAGGGCGCCGGGAACCTCATAGCACTCGCGGCTCTTGAGGCCCACCAGACGATCCTCGACCAGGTCCAGGCGACCAAAGCCGTTATCGCCCGAAATCTTGTTGAGGGCGATGACGATCTCGGAGAGCTTCATCTTCTTGCCGTCGACGGCGACGGGCTTGCCGGCCTCAAACTCAATCTCGGTGTAGGTCGGGGTGTCGGGCGTTTCCTCGGGATTCTTGGTCATAACCCAGGCGTCGTCGAGCGGCTCGTTCCAGGGATCCTCCAGGTGGCCGCACTCAATGGCACGACCCCACAGGTTGTCGTCGATGGAATAGGGGTTGTCGTTGGCACCCTCGGGAACCGGCACGTTGTGGGCGTGAGCATAGGCGACCTCGTCGGGACGGCACTTCAGATCCCACTCGCGAACCGGGGCGATAACCTTAAGCTCGGGGTCGAGGGCCTTGACGGCAGCCTCAAAACGAACCTGGTCGTTACCCTTGCCGGTGCAGCCGTGGGCGACGTAGGTCGCGCCAAACTCGTGGGCGACCTCGACAAGCTTCTTGGCGAGCAGCGGGCGAGACAGAGCGGAAAGCAGCGGGTACTTGTTCTCGTACATGGAATTTGCGGCGATGGCCTTGGTCAGGAACTCATCGGAGAACTCGTCGCGCAGGTCGAGCACCTGGCAATCAAGAACGCCCAGGTCGAGCGCTTTCTGTTTCTTGGCATCCAGGCCGGTCTCCTCCTGGCCCACGTTGCCGCAGACGCAAACGACATCGAGATTCTTCTCGTCCTGGAGCCACTTGACACATACGGATGTATCAAGACCACCGGAATATGCGAGAACTACTTTTTCCTTGCTCATGGCTGTTTCCTTTCGCCCTTGGTAGCTAGTTAGAACATCGGTCAGTTGCAAGTCATTTCAAGGTCACGTACCGTGCAATATCAGGTTAAATAGCAAAAATCAGCACATACATGCCCTAGAAACATGCAGCAATGTCGTGCTAAAACCCAACGACCTTAAAATGACTCTGTTGAGGCAATTCGCCCCATGCGGACAGAGACGATTGTTATCGTCGTCGGGAAATTGCGCGCTGGCGTCGGAGAGCATTGTCTGCAGTGATGATGATCTGTACGAACTGCATCTGCCTCTCCTTTCACACATCGCCGGGCGCAATTCTAATATCGCAAACGGTACCTTTTCCTCGGTAAGCGGCTCTTTTGCCGTCTCCGTTTTCGATGGTCGCTATATTACGCTAAAGTGCCTGCTGCACAAGCAACAAATTCAAATTTCTGAAAAGTTTTTTCATTAGTTTGTGAAATGCAGTGCAAATACGCTCCGTTCCTGCGAAAATACGCCTGGTTACGAGTTGTTGGTTATAACGTCTGAAACAATTTCGAAACGAAAGGCTCGCTTTTATGCAAACTTACGAATCGGACGCCAATATCGGAAACATTAAGCTCATCGCCGTCGACATGGACAAGACGCTGCTGACCGACGAGCGCGTGCTGCCGCAAGGCCTTGACGAACGCCTGGACAAGCTCGCCGAAGCCGGCATCGTATTCTGCCCCGCCAGTGGACGTCCCGCCCCCAAGCTCGAGGAGATGTTCGAGGGCATCAAGAACCGCATCGCTTTTTGCCCCGATAACGGCGCGTGCGTGATATATCGCGGCAACTATATCTATAAGAGCAACATCGATGTGGCGCTGTATCAACAGGTGCTCGCTCGTGCCTCGGAGGATTCTCGCGCCGTTCCCGTCCTGTGCTGCTTCGACGAGTTCTACGTGCTTGCCCGCGACCATCAATACCACGACGAGATCAGCGTCTACTACAACACAATCAACTACGTCGACAGCTTTGAGGGCATTGATTTCGAGTCCAACAAGATTTCGATCTTCTTCCCCGCCTACGACGCTGAGCCTGCGTTCCGCGAGACCTATAACCCCGCGTTCTCGGATCAGCTCTACGTCACCAATGCGGGCCGCGAGTGGATCGACTTTATGAACCTGGGCGTCGACAAGGGCGCCGGCGTCGCGCACCTGTGCGAGCACTTGGGCATCGATATCGCCGGTGCCGCCGCCGTGGGCGACACCTACAACGATATCCCTATGCTCGAGCGCGTCGGGCATAGCTTTATCGTGGACAATGCCGAGGAGCATATGAATGCGCACGCCAAGTGGCGCATTCCGAGCAACAACGACGGGGGCGTACTGACGCTCATCGACGCCATCTTGGCGGCTCGGTAACGTTGCTCGTCGGACCTGGCCGGGCGAGGCGGGTAAGTTTTTCGTTCGGTCAGGTCCTGGGCTCGCTCGGAAAGCACATTAAGTGCTTTCCGGCTCGTGCGGAATCTACGAAAAACTTACCCGCCTCGCCCGGCCAGGTCCTTGGGTGACTTGCTTGCCGCCTAGATGGCGTCTTGGGTGTCTAGATGCTTGGCTGATTTTTTGGAATGAAGGGGGCTCCTTGTTGGCAAGGAGCCCCCTTCTGCCTTTAGTTACTTTGGAACTGTGGGCGCTTTCCTATTTCGCGTCGGCCCAGGTTATGCCGGTGCTGGCTTCGGCGATGAGGGGTACGCGGAGGTCTACTACGTGCTCCATGACGTCGCGGACCATGGCGGTGAGGCGCTCGACTTCGTCGACGGGGCACTCAAAGTCCAGTTCGTCGTGCACTTGCAGGATCATGTGGGCGGCAAAGCCCTCTTCTTCCAGGCGGCGGCTTACGCGGGCCATCGCGATCTTGATGATGTCGGCGGCGGTGCCCTGCATGGGGTGATTCATGGCCGTACGCTCACCAAAGCCACGGAGTTGCGGGTTTTTGGCCTTGAGCTCCGGAATATGACGCCGGCGACCGTACATGGTCTCGGCGTAGCCCGTCTGCTTGGCGCGCGCCACCACGTTGTCGAGGAACGTGCGCACGCCCGGGTAGGCCTCGTAGTAGCGATCGATCATGCCACGCGCCTCGGCCATCGAGATGTGCAGCGACTGCGACAGACCGTACGCCTGCTGACCATACACAATGCCAAAATTCACGGCCTTGGCGCGACTGCGCAGGTCGGGCGTTACCTCGGACACGGAAACGCCAAACACGCGCGCGGCCGTCTCGGCATGGAAGTCCTCGCCCTCGTTAAAGGCGCGCACCAGGTGCTCGTCACCCGAGAGATGCGCGAGTAGACGCAGCTCGATCTGCGAGTAGTCCACCGCCAAAAAGACGCTGCCCTCGCCTGCCGAAAACGCCGTCTTAACGGTACGGCCCAGCTCAGAGCGCGTCGGGATGTTCTGCAGGTTCGGGTCGCTCGAGGACAGGCGACCCGTTGCCGTGATGGTCTGGTTGTACGTGGTGTGCACGCGACCGTCACCACGGCGCAGCGGACCTAGCGTATCCAGATAGGTCGACTTAATCTTGGACTTCTCACGCCAGTCCAAAATCAGGCGCACGATTTCGTGGTCGCGCGCAAGGTCGCTCAGCACTTTGGCGTTGGTCGAATAGTACCCGCGCTTGGTCTTTTTGAGGCCCTTGGTCGGAAGCCCCATAACGTCAAAGAGCACGTGCGAGAGCTGCATGGGACTGCCGATGTTAAACGTCTCATCACCTGCCAGGTCGCGAATGCTGCGCTCGACCTCGGTGATCTGGGTCGCCAGGCCCTCGGACAGGCTGCGCAGCCGGTCGGGATCTACGAGCATGCCCGCGCGCTCCATCTTGGCAAGCACCGGCACGAGCGGCATCTCAATGCCATCGAACACGTTGGCGGCGTTCTCGCGGGCCATGCGGTCGCGAAGCGGCGCCACGAGTGCCAGCGTCAACGCCACGGTACGGGCAGCAGGAGCAGGAGCGTCCTCGCCAGCACCATCCGCACCGCGCGCCGCAGGCAGCGCCATCTGCAGATAGGTATCGGCCAGATATGCCTCGTCAAACTCGGAGCGGTCGGAATCCAACAGGTACGCGGCAACCACGGTATCAAAGATGCGCACGGAATCGACTGCCAGCGGGTCCATGAGCTCGGGCTCAGAAGAATCGATGGGCGAAAGCTCATGCAGCAACGCCTTCATGTCCGGGCTCGCCACGCGGCCCTCCATAAACAGGCGCGCGAGCACGCCAGCGATAACGCCGTGGGCAGAATTGAAGCCCTCAACAGCGGCAGGCGTGCCATCATCGGGTTCCTCGAGCGCAAAGAGCCCCTTGGACGTCGCCAGCCACAGCGTACGCGTCAGGCCAAAGAGCGCACCCTCCTCCTTGTCATCGTCCACCACGGCGGCGACCCACTCGCCCGCATCAATCGTGCGAGAGATCTCGGCCGCCACAGCAGCAAGTGCCTCAGCATCGCCGGCGGCGGCACGCGAAACCGCGGGTATCTCGAACGCGCTGGCAGCGGGCACGACCCCGCCCTCGCCGCCAATCAGCGCCAGGAACCGGTTCTGCATGGCCGTAATGCCAAGTGCGCCCAGCGCCGCGGACACCTCATCGGCAGAAAACGATGGGAAGGACGTCGCGTCAAAGTCGAGCTCGACAGGTGCATCGGTGCGGATGGTCGCAACCTTGCGGCTCAGCAGCGCATCGTCGATGTGTGCACGCAGGTTCTCGCCCATCTTGCCCTTGACCTCGTCAGCATGCGCAATGACCTCGTCCAAGCTGCCGTACTGCGCGATGAGCGCGCTCGCCTTTTTGGGGCCGATGCCCGGTACGCCGGGAATGTTGTCCGACGTATCGCCCTTCAGGCCGTAAAAATCGGGCACGAGCGCCGGCGTAATGCCGTGATACAGGTCGTCCACGCTCTCGGGCGTCATGATCGCCACGTCGGACAGGCCCTTGCGAGTCGAGACCACGTTGACGTGCTCGGTCACAAGCTGATACATGTCACGGTCGCCGGTCACCAGCAGCATGTCGCAGCCGGCCTCCTCACCCAGGCGCGCCATGGTTCCCAGGATATCGTCGCCTTCCCAGCCCTCGGACTGCAGAATTGGCACGTTGAGCGCCGTGAGCAGCTCCTTAATCATGGGAAACTGCGCATGCAGATCGGGGTCCATGGGCGGGCGCTGCGCCTTGTACTGCGGCAGCATCTCCATGCGCACGCGCGGCTTGCCCTTGTCAAACGCCACGACCACACCGTCGGGGCTAAAGGCATCGATCATCTTAAGAAACATGTTCAGAAAGCCAAAGATCGCGTTGGTGGGACGACCGTCCGGCGCGTTCATGGTCGGCGGCACGGCGTGGAAGGCGCGGTGCATGAGCGAGTTGCCGTCGATAACGGCAAAGGTGCGGCGCTTGTCAGACATATTGAATACCTCGCTTTGGACTGGGCACGGCTTGCTCACTCCAGTTTACACGCTCCCCGCCCCGCGGCCACCGCACATCAAGCTCCCCCGCCACCGCGCGTTCCCGAGTGATACGATGGCTCACGGTACAACAACCAGCACGATCGATCCGAAAGGAGCCTGCGTCATGGAGCGTCCCTGCGCATGGAAAAAGTACACGCCACAGCAAATCGAGGAGCTCGAGGAGCTTTGCCGCGGCTATAAGCAGTTTTTGAGCGAGAACAAGACCGAGCGCCTGTGCGTCAAGACCGGCATCAAGATGGCCGAGGAGGCGGGATACGTCGACCTGGAGACCGTGATCGCCGAAGGCCGCGAGCTCAAGGCAGGCGACAAGGTGTACGCCGCCAACCACGGCAAGGATCTTATGCTCGTCAACCTGGGCACCGCCCCGCTCGAGCAGGGCTTTAACATCCTGGGCGCCCACGTGGACTCGCCGCGCCTGGACCTCAAGCAGAATCCCGCCTTCGAGGCCGGCGACATGGCCTACCTCGACACGCACTACTACGGTGGCGTCAAGAGCTACCACTGGGTGGCCTCCCCGCTCGCACTCGTGGGCGTCATCTGCAAAAAGGACGGCACCACCGTCGACATCAACATCGGCGACAAGGCCGACGATCCGGTCTTTACCATCTCCGACCTGCTGATCCACCTCTCGAGCGAGCAGATGTCCAAGCCCGCCAAGGACGCCGTCGACGCCGAGATCCTCGACGTGATCGTGGGCGGCCGTCCCGTAAAATTTGACGAGGACGACAAGGACGCTCCCACCGAGCCCGTCAAGCAGATGTTCCTGGATATCCTCAAGGAGCAGTACGACGTCGAGGAGGAGGACTTCCTCTCCGCCGAAATCGAGGTCGTGCCCGCCGGCCCCGCCCGCGACATGGGCCTCGACCGCTCCATGATTTTGGGCTATGGCCACGACGACCGCGTCTGCGCCTACCCCTCCATGCTCGCCCAGATCAATGTGGCCAACGTGGAGCGCACGAGCATCACGCTCATCGTCGACAAGGAGGAGATTGGCTCCGTGGGAGCCACCGGCATGACAAGCCGCTTCTTCGAGAACACCGTCGCCGAGATCATGACGCTCGCCGGCGAGGGCAGCCCGCTGGCCCTGCGCCGCGCACTCGCCCACAGCCGCATGCTCTCCTCTGACGTGTCCGCCGGCTTCGACCCGGGCTACGCCGGCAAGTTCGAGACCAAGAATGCAGCCTTTATGGGTCGCGGCCTGTGCTTTAACAAGTACACGGGCAGCCGCGGCAAGGGCGGTTCCAACGACGCCGACGCCGAGTATATGGCTCTCATCCGCGACATTATGGACGAGGCCGGCGTGGACTTCCAGACCTGCGAGCTCGGTCGCGTCAACGCGGGCGGCGGCGGCACCATCGCCTACATCATGGCCAAGTACGGCATGAACGTCATCGACTCCGGCGTTGCCGTCCTGTCCATGCACGCCCTGTGGGAGGTCGCCAACAAGGCCGATATCTACGAGGCCTATCGCGGCTACAAGGCCTTCATCGAGCGCGCCTAATCAACCCTTCATCAGTTGCGGTGAGATACGGACTAAACTGGCCCATAAACGGCCAAAACAGACCGTATTACACCGCCACTTCCTTTTTGGCAGAGGAGAGTCCATGCTGCAGGTCATCATTTCGCCCGCCAAGCAGATGCGCGCGGCCCAAGATGCTTTTGAAGTCCTGGGCATTCCACCCTTTGTGCGCGAGACGGCTCGCCTCCACCGCGCACTGCTAGATATCGAGCGGAATGAAGGCAGCGGCAGCCTGCAGGCGCTGTGGAACGTGAGTGACAAACTGCTGGGGCCCTGCCTCAACACCCTGCATGAGTTCGAGCCCATCTTGCAAAGCGGCGATCTCGACAATCCCGCACTCGCCCGTCACCTCTCCCCTGCCGTCATGTCCTATCACGGCATTCAATACCAAAGCATGGCGCCCGAGGTGATGGATTCCGCACAGCTCGCATGGCTGCAAGACCATCTGTGGATCCTCTCGGGCCTTTACGGATGCGTACGCCCCTTTCATGCCGTTGAACCGTATCGGCTGGAGATGGGCGCGAAGCTTGCCGTCGACGATGCCCGAGACCTCTACGCGTTTTGGGGCGACAAGCTCGCACGGGTCATCGCTCCGGCAGGCTCCAACGCCACGATCGTCAACCTCGCCAGCGCGGAATACGCCAAAGCCGTTCTGACCCGCCTCACCACCGACGCCACGGTCGTCACATGCCTCTTTGGCGAAGGCATCCGCAACGGCAAGCCCATCCAACGCTCGACCGCCAGCAAAAAAGCGCGCGGCTCCATGGTGCGCTGGATGGCAGAAAACAAGTTCGAGGATGTAAGCGGGCTCACCGCGTTCGACGTTGGTTATCGTTACTTTCCCGAGCTTTCAAATAAAAACACTTTGGTCTTCCTGAACGAACAGGCCTTGTAGGACTACCACTACTTTTGAATGTGCTGCCTAGGCACGGCGTCTATTCCGCCAGGCCGTCGGCTTTTGCAATCTCGCTCGTCGAGCCATCTTGGTAGGTAACCTTAACGTGCTCCACCTCGGACGCCTCAACACCCGACGGAGGCTCCAGGCGCCATTCCGTCAGGGCTATATCCATGGTCGTGGGTACATCCCCCTGATCTTTGAGCTCGACCGACAGCGTCCTAAGCGACGCATCGAAGGTCACACGCTCGATCTCTTCACCAGGAATGGAACCACCGCTCAGCTGCAGTTGCACAAACTTGTCGCGCGGATACCAATAGTCGCCCGGCGCGGCAACGGTATTGCCACCCGCGACCTTCGCCGTCATAATCGGCAGGCTATCGTCCGCCTCAAACGTCCAGGAAACTCCCCCACGCCCGCCAAATGTCCAGATACAACAGGCAATCACCATCACGACAAGAATCGCGAAACCAATTGCGACCAGCCCATGATGGGCGCGGCTCTCCTCGGCCGACACATCCCACTGCGTCTCTCGATACAGATGCTTGTCTTCCATGTTCGCCTCCCCGCGGGCATGCTCGTCGCGTCAATCGTACCCATTCGAGCTATACTTGAGCCCACCACATAAACGGGGAGCTTGCAGGACAAGACGGCAGGCTGAGACTGGGCGCGCCCGCCCTGACCCGCAAACCTGATATGGGTAATGCCAACGAAGGGAGCCGTGCCAATGAGCACACAGACCGAGCCCAAGCTCGTCACGCAAATCGACTTCGCCCGCGCCGGGCAAATCACACCGCAGATGAAGGAGGTTGCCGAGCGCGAGCATCGCGACCCCGAGTACATCCGCGAGCGCGTGGCCGACGGCCGCATCGCCATTCCCGCCAACATCGTGCATATCAAAAAGGGCATGCGCGCCTTTGGCGTCGGCGAGGGCCTGTCTACCAAGGTCAACGTCAACCTGGGCATCTCGGGCGACAAGGCCGATGCCGCCGAGGAATGGAAGAAGGTCAAGATTGCCGAGGACTTTGGCGCCGACGCCATCATGGACCTCTCCAACTCGGGCAAGACGCGCCAATTCCGCCAGCAGCTCATCGACGAGACGCCGCTCATGGTGGGCACCGTCCCCATGTACGACGCCATCGGCTACATGGAAAAGCCGCTTGTCAAGCTTACCAAGGACGACCTGTTCGAGGTCGTGCGCGCGCACGCCGAGGACGGCGTGGACTTTATGACCATCCACTGCGGCATCAACAAGTCGGTCACCAAAACCTTTAAGGAGACCGGCCGTCTCATGAACATCGTCAGCCGCGGCGGCTCACTGCTGTTTGGCTGGATGGAGGTCACCGGCAACGAGAACCCCTTCTACGAGTACTTTGACGAGCTGCTCGAGATCTGCCACGAGTACGACGTGACGATTTCGCTCGGCGACTCCTGCCGCCCGGGCTGCCTCTACGACTCCAACGACGCCACCGAGACCGCCGAGATGATCGAGCTGGGCAAGCTGTGCAAGCGCGCTTGGGCCGCCGGCGTCCAGGTCATGGTCGAGGGCCCGGGGCACATGGCGCTCGACGAGATCGCCGCCAACATGAAACTGCAGAAGCGCCTGTGCCACAACGCCCCGTTCTACGTGCTCGGGCCGCTGGTGACCGATATCGGCGTGGGCTACGACCACATCACCGCAGCCATCGGTGGCGCCATCTCCGCCAGTTCCGGCGCCGACTTCCTGTGCTACGTGACGCCCGCCGAACACCTGTGCCTGCCCAACGCCCAGGACGTGCTCGACGGCCTCATGGCCACCAAGATTGCCGCACACGCCGCCGACATCGCCAAAAAGGTGCCCCACGCCCGCGACATGGACGACAAGATGGGCCAGGCACGCCGCAAGCTCGACTGGGACGCCATGTGGAAGTGCGCGCTCGACCCGGTCACCGGCAAGAAGCGCTACGAGGAATCCCCTGCTGCCACCGAGGGCACCTGCACCATGTGCGGCAAGATGTGCGCCGTCCGCACCGTCAACAAGGTGTTCGAGGGCACGACGATCGACCTCGGCATGGAGGACTAACTCGTCACCGGAGCCATAATCGGCCACAAGGCGTTCGTCAATTGTTGACGTGTGAACAATTTCTTTCATTTACGTAAAGATTGCACCACCCGCCCGGGATCGGCATACAGCCGGCCCGGGCAACTTTATAATGCGGGCAGGAGACCCATTTGAATCCGACCGAACAAGGGAGCGAACATGGATCGCAGTAAGGTACCAGCTGTCCTGTCCATCGCAGGATCCGATTCCAGCGGTGGCGCCGGCATTCAGGCCGACATCAAGACCATCACGGCGCACCGCCTGTATGCCGAGACGGTCATCACGGCCATCACCGCACAGAACACCCTAGGCGTCACCGCCGTGCAGAACATCTCCCCGGATATTGTCGCGGCGCAGATCGATGCCGTTTTTGACGATATCCGCCCCAGTGCCGTCAAGATCGGCATGGTTTCTTCTGCCGAGATTATCGAAGTCATAGCCGACCGCCTGAGCGCCTGGGACGCACAAAATATCGTCGTCGACCCCGTCATGGTCGCCACTTCGGGCGCTCGTCTCATCGCCGAGGACGCCGCCGAAGCGCTTACACGCCGCCTGTTCCCGCTGGCGACCGTCATCACGCCCAACATTCCCGAAGCCATGGCGCTGCTCGACTACGAGGTCGATTCCGAGCGCACACAGCAAAATGCCGCCATGCTCCTCACCCGCCGTTTTGGCTGCGCGTCCCTCGTTAAGGGCGGGCATTTTGTCAACGAGGCCAACGATGTGCTAGCAGAGCCCGCGCCGCTCGATGACGAGGGCAACCACCTGGGCGATCCGCTCACCACGTGGTTCCGCCACAAGCGCATCGAGACCGACAACACGCATGGTACCGGCTGTACGCTTTCGTCCGCCATCGCCTGCGCGCTGGCCCAGGGCATGGATCTTGCCGATGCCGTCAACGCCGGCAAGGCCTACCTAACCGGCGCTCTCGCCGCCGGCCTGAACATGGGCAAGGGCTCCGGCCCCGTCAACCACATGTGGCAGTACTAAAAAGCCAGCAACCAAAACCACCTCACAAACCACCGCAAAGGCGCCTGTCCCCTTTGTGTGGTTTGGGGCTGCGCTACTGACCGAGCATCTCTTGGAGCTTGGCTGCCACGGCGTGGCCCAGGCTCTCGTGGCTTTCGGGCATCATGTGCAGATAATCGATATCGCCCGGCTCGGCAAAATCGGCGGCATTCAAAAAGTCGCAGCCAAACTGCTCAGCGACATACGCATAGTATTCGGCAAAATGCTCCGAGGCCTCGACGGAGCGCTCGTCAAAGTCGGTCATGTACACATCGGCGATCTGCGGTTTAATCTTGATAGGCGCCATCAGCAGAATGCGCGGGCAGGGCGCAGCGTCGGTCCATGGAAACGCGCGGACGGCGCGAATCAGCGCCATGGCGCCACGGGCGATATCGGAAGCCGTCACGTTAAAGACCGTCTTGCAGTCGTTGGTGCCCAGCATGATCACAATGGCGTCCAGCGGCTTATGGGCCTCGAGCAGCATCGGCAACGCGCGGATGCCGTTGAGATTGGTGTCCAGATGGCACATATCGTCGCGCACCGTCGTGCGGCCGTTTAGACCTTCCTCAATCACATGCCAGCCCTCGCCCAGGTCGCGCTGGGCCACGCCGCACCAGCGCACATCGTGCGCATAGCGCACCGCGGTGCCATCGCGCATGCCCGCCGGATCGTAGCCATAGGTATTGCTGTCACCAAAGCACAGGACGTTTTTCATCGCAAACCCCTCCTTCAGCAAGAAGCCGACGGGAGCAGCCCCTCCCGCCGGCTCGACCTATCTGTCAGCGCGCACCGATTACAGATACTTGCGCCAGTCGTCATCATCCTCGTCGTCCTCGGCAGCGGCATGAGCCTGCTCGGCGGCACGGGCGGCCGCGGCACGGGCGGCAACCTGGGCATAGGACTCCTCGTTGCGCTCGGGGAAGCTTGCCAGCACGTGCTCGAACTTGGCAAAATCCTCGTCCCAGCGCGTAGAGGGCACGGCAAAGAAGACCTGCTTGACCTTAAAGTCGCCCGATGAGAGCTCCTTGCGGAAGAGCTCGGCCACGGCCTCGGCGTCAAAGCCGTTGTTGTCACAGCCCCAGGCGCCCAGCACGAGCTTCTCGCGACCAAGCTCGTCGCAGATGGCCAGCACAAAGCGGATACGATCGCGCAGGGCGTCCAGCAGGGCATCGTCACCCACGCGATACTCCTGGCGAGCGCGCTTGGCGTTGGGCGCGGCGGCAACGATCACGTCGGCGTACGCATGCACGTGGTTGCGGTCGAAGCGCACCGCAGGCACCACCAGCGCACGGTTGCGGTACAGCTCACAGTTGATGTTGCGGCGACGGTTCTCGCCGTACCATTTGCGCTGCTTATCGAGCACATTGTACAGATACGAATCGGCACAGAGCGTGGCCTCCTGACCCAGATAGCCCTGGATGTAGCCACCGCCCGGGTTGGTGAACGAGGCAAAGGCGAGCACGGCCATGTCGCAGAACTGCGCGTAGCCTCGGCCGTTATCCAGAATGGCCTGCGTGGCAGAGGCGTCGAGCACGGTGACCTCGGGTAGGACCGGAGCGGGCTCCTCGGCAGCAGGCGCGGGCTCGGTCTCCGTGGCTTCCTCTGCGGGCACAGGCTCGGCCACGACCTCGGTCTCGGCAGGCGCAACCTCGGCGGCCTCAGACTCATCGGCAACCTGCTCTTCGGCAGCAGCCACCTGGGCCTTAGCCTTCATCGCCGCGACAAATCCGGCAGGCATGCCCTCGAACTCGCGCACGCCGGCAAGCGAGCGCTCGATATCCTTTGCGCACGCTTCGGACACAGTCGCCACGTGACGCTCGGCGGCCTTGGCACGGGCCTCGCGCTTGGGATTGGGCTGTCCCGCGCGGTTGGGCCTACGGTTACGGTTCCTGTTGTCGACGTCTGCCATAAGTGGTCACCTTTCTCGGTCGCTGCCGCTATCGGCTTTTCCCATCCATGATACCCCGCCGCGTACAAAAAAGGCGGCCCCGAAGGACCGCCTTTCGCATCGATTTGCGCGCGGCAAGCACCGCTGCAATCTGGCACTAGTCGCGACGACCAAGGATGTTCAGAATGCGCAGGAACACGTTGATAATGTCCACGAACAGGTTGGACGCCATGAGCACGGCGTTGGGCAGCGTGGGCGGCACCGTCGTGGCCACATAGGTGTCGTAGCCAATAAAGCCGGCGAACACCACAATCACGATCAGGTCGGTGATGGTCTGCGAGACGCCCATGAACATCAGCACGATCTCGACCAGAATCGTGGCAAGCAGAATGCCAAAACCAATGCCGTACACACGCTGGAAGAATTTGGGGAAGGTCACGCCCAGTGCGCCAAAGACAAAGGTGATGGCGGCAGTGGCGATAAAGGCGGTGTTGATGGTGGGCAGGTCGTAGTTGGCAAGGCCAAACGACGCGGTCAGACCAAAGGTGCTCGCAAAGATCGCGTAACCCGCGAGCGACAGGCCCACGGACTGCTTGCTGGCGGCGGCCGACATCATGACGATGCCGACAATGGTCAGGATAAACGAGCCAAAGACCAGCGGCAGGGCGGCGCCACTCATCATCATGCGCGCAAACGACATGGTGCCCGTAAAGTAGGCGCCAGCGCCCATAGCGCAAAAACCCAAAAAGATCAGGGCAGACATGGCAAGGTTGTACGCGCGCGGCGACATCTCCTTGGCACGGCTTGCGCCGGTCTCGATGGGGCCGTTCTGATAGCCCTGGATATCGTTCATAATTTCGTCCTTTCAAAAAGCGCCGCGACAGCGCCGTAGGTGACAAGATTCCTGCCATTGTACCCGAATGGCGCGCGCTCTTACCCACGGCGCTCACTCTCGAGTGTGCGGTCGAACGCCCACACCCACCACCGCATCAGATGAGCCTGCGAGCCATCCGGTCGCTCACGCGCCTGGTCTTCCAGATACAGCTCGGTCGTATGTCCGCCAAAACGAACCTTATAGGTTGCCGTACGAATGCCGTGAACCGTCAGGCCAAAACCGGTAGACGAGACAATCTCGTCAATCGTAAAGCAGCGACCGTCGACCCAGCAGACGGTAACCGGCACAACTTGTCCGCCCGCGAGGATGCGGGCCACGACGTCCACATACTGCTTGTGCACGCGCCGAGTTTTGCCATCTGTCTGTCGATATTCCATGCCCCTATTATCGAACGCATGTTTGCATATTGTAAAGCGAACAGACTGTGGTTTTGGGGTGTCGGAGCGAGCGCACGTGTCCTCACGGCGTATTAGCAAAAAGAACACCCGCGGTCAACAGGGCTAATATTCAATTTTAGTGCCAAAAAATTCACTTCTCCCGTCAGAACTCGGTAAAGAAACCCGCAGGAGGTGATACGATTTATCATGTTTTTGTAACGTTTCTGCAAACTTCGAGAAAGCCCATATATGGACGTAACGTTCTCAGCCTTCCTCGGCCAACTTGTTTCGAACCCAGTCCTTGCCGTCACCGTGTTCCTCGCGCTCGGCGCCATCTTCGTCAACGGATGGACCGACGCGCCCAACGCCATCGCGACCTGTGTCACCACGCGTTGCATGCCCGCCCGCGCCGCTATTCTCATGAGTGCCGCGTTCAACTTTTTGGGCGTGCTCATCATGACGCACTTTAATGCCAGCGTTGCCAACACCATCTCCCATATCGTCGACTTTGGCGGAAACAGCACCATGGCGCTCGCGTGCCTCTGCGCGGCCCTGTTCTCCATCGTCGTCTACGGCGCCACGGCATCGCGTTTTGGCATCCCCACCTCGCAGAGCCACAGCCTCATCGCCGGCCTAACCGGCGCTGCCATCGCCCTCGGCGGCGCCAGCAGCGTCAATGTCCACGAGTGGATGAAGGTCATCTACGGCCTGGCGCTCTCCATCGGTCTGGGCTTTGTCATGGGCTGGGTCCTGTGCAAGCTCGTCTCGATTCTTTTCGCTGCCGCCAACAGGCGACGTGCCAACGTCTTCTTTAAATATGCTCAGATCGCGAGCGCCGCGGCCATGAGCTTTATGCACGGCGCGCAGGATGGACAAAAGTTCATCGGCGTGCTCTTTTTAGGTGTCGCCTTTGCCAACGGACAGACCGGCGTCGGCGACGCCGGCATCCCCATCTGGATCATGCTGCTGTGCTCGGCCACCATGGGCATCGGCACCAGCGTGGGCGGTGAGCGTATCATCAAGTCCGTCGGCCAGAGCATGGTTAAGCTCGAGAAGTATCAGGGCTTCTCTGCCGACCTGGCAGGAGCCGCAAACCTGCTGCTTGCCACGCTCACCGGTATCCCCGTGTCCTCCACGCACATCAAGACCTGCGCCATCATGGGCGTCGGCGCCGTCAAGCGCCTCTCGGCCATCAACTTCGGCGTGGTCAAGGACATGATGTTCACGTGGTTCTTCACCTTCCCCGCCTGTGGACTCATCAGCTTTGTCATGGCCAGGCTGTTCATGATGTTCCTCTAGTCAAACCGAATGTCCATCCGGACCGCATTACCTCGCCCACCCGTCTTCGCCCCGAAAGGATCACTCATGGCAAAGAAACCCGATTCGTTCTACTTTGACAACTACGTCGCCTGCGCCGACTTCGCCGTTCAGGCAG
This sequence comes from Collinsella sp. HCP28S3_E9, assembly GCF_052065455.1. Classification (NCBI taxonomy): domain Bacteria; kingdom Bacillati; phylum Actinomycetota; class Coriobacteriia; order Coriobacteriales; family Coriobacteriaceae; genus Collinsella; species Collinsella sp. HCP28S3_E9. Next base: position 30,599 of record NZ_JBQHTZ010000005.1, on the reverse strand, counting down.
CCGAGCTGCTCACCAAGATTTTTGAGAACTTTGACCCCGCGCAGATCCACGACATGCTCGAGAAGATGCATGCGATTGAGCATGCAGCAGACAAGAAGCACCATGAGCTCGAAGACGCCCTGCTCACGGCCTTTATCACCCCGCTTGAGCGCGAGGACCTTAACCTCATGAGCTGCTCGCTCGATACCGTGCTCGACCGTATTGAGGGCGTCGTGCAGCGCCTCTACTTCACCAACATCCAGAGCATCCACCCTGATGCCATCGTGATCGCCCACAAGGTGACCGACGCCTGCCGCGCCATGAAGGACCTGATGGTCGAGTTGCCCAACTACCGCAAGTCCAAAACGCTGCGCGAGCTCGTCATCCAGATCAACACCATCGAGTCCGAGGCCGACGAACTCTACATCAACGCCATGCGTAACCTGCACGTCAACGGCAAGGACCCGCTCGAGGTCATCGCCTGGCGTGACGTGTACGCCTTCTTGGAGTACTGCGCCGACTGCTGCGAGAATGTGGCCGATGTCGTGGATTCGATTGTCATGAAGAACAGTTAATTGGGGGTACGCGTCCCGGCGGCGAAGGGCCGGCACCTGTTTGCTTTCTCACTCCGGCTGCGTAGCAGAGTCGTTCGAAAGTAAACAGGTGCCGGCCCTTCGCCTTACGTATCACCATTGGAACTTTGGCTGATAGTTTTAGCGCAATGGGGGTTTGGCTGAAGGGACCTTTGGTACCCGCTCGGACACTTTGGCCCTTGGTGAGCGTTTGACTGATTGCTGCTTTGGGTACTCTTTAGGTTACTTTGGGTTTGTTTGATTTTTAATTGTTGGAGGGCTTGTATGTCGTACATGGATCTGGCTCGGTCTCGGTATTCTTGTCGTTTGTTTGAGGATCGTTCTGTTGAGCAGGCTGTGGTGGATACCATTGTTGAGGCTGGACGCATTGCTCCTTCTGCTTGCAATAATCATCCAACCCGTGTGATGGTGTTGGATACGCCTGAGCTTCTGGAAAAGGCAGCTGCTTGTCAGCCTCGGTTTGCTCGTGATGGGTCCATCTTTGGCGCTCCGCTCATCTTCCTCGTTTGCAGCGTTACCAACGATGCTTGGGTGCGTCCCTATGATCAGATGAACTCCAGCGCTATCGACACCTCGATTGTTTGCGATCAGATGATGATGGAGGCCGAGGAACAGGGCCTGGGAACGTGCTGGGTATGCCATTTTAAGCCCGAGCTAGCCCGCGAGCAGTTCAACCTGCCCGAGGGCGTTTATCCCTACCACATGCTCGTCTGCGGCTATCCCGCCGACCATATCGCCGACCCCGAGCATCGCGAGGCCCGCACCATTCCTCTATCCAATTTCCTTCTCAAGTAGTTTTTGGCCCATGCCCTAAAATCTACCTTTTACCGCTCAAACGTTCGCCGAGTTCTGCCCTATCGCACGCAGAGCTCGGCGTTTTGTTTCCCAACCCGTATACAGCTACAAAAAAGGAGCTCGCAAGCGCGAGCTCCTTTTAAGAGCTAGATTGTAGTTTTGGCGCTAGTCCAGGTCGTCCGCGGCAAAGTTGTCAATCGGGGCGAAGGGGTCGGCCACGGGGACAACCGGATCAGCGACAGGCAGCGGCTCGGCGGCAGGCATGGTCACGGCAGGAGAAGCCGCGGAACCGACCGGCGTAGAAGCCAGCAGATCGGCCGGGAAGGAATTCTGAGCATCGTCCATAAAGTGCTGAATGAGCTTGAGATACTCGGCCTTGAACTCCTCGCGGGAAGCCTTCAGACGGTCAATCTCCTCGAGCTCGGCCTGCTTCTCGGTCAGGGCCTGACGGATGACCTCGCGGGCCTTGGCGTCGGCCTCGTTGCGGATGCGGTCAGCATTCTCGTTAGCGTCGTTGACAATCGCCTCGGCGGTCTGCTGAGCCGCAATGAGAGCGGCGGAAATCTGACGCTCCTGAGCGGAGAAATCGGGAGCGGGAGTGGCGACAGGGGCAGCCTGAGCGGCAGAATCCTGGGCCTGCGCAAGCTGAGCCTGCGTATCGGCAAGCTGCTGCTCGGTGGCGGTCAGGCGACCCTTAAGATCAACGATCTTGGCAAGCATAGCGTCGACCTCGGAGGACAGGGTCTCCAGGAAGACGTCGACCTCGGCGGGATCGTAGCCGCGCTTGGCCTCAGAGAAGGTCTGAGCCTGGATGTCAGCAGGGGTAATAGCCATAACAAGTTCTCCTTTATCATCGCCTTGGCGCTAAGCGCCCGACATAGGTTACTGAGCCAGTCCTATACGAGTATACCTATAAGTAGCTGCAGAATGAGCTTCTGCACCAACTGCAACGCAATAATCGCAACGACCGGTGAAAAATCGATACCGCCCATCGGCGGCATAAACCGGCGAAACAGGTTGAGCCAAGGGCCGCAAACGCCGTCGAGCACCGCCGCGATATCCTGTAGCAAACCACCCTGCTTCATGGGAATCCACGTCATAAAGCAGTAGACCACAATCAACGTGGAATAAAAATTAAACAGCGTGTTGACAAGCTGAACGATGGTGTAGATGTTGATGGGAATCTCCTCGTCTTGTCTTTACTTAAGGTAGCCGTCGGCGCGAAGCTTCTTAAGATCCGAATCCTTGACCTCGCAGCCGGCGGGCAGCACCATAAACACGCGGTCGCCCACTTCTTTGACCGAAGCGCCCAGGCCGCAGGCAAAGCCATAGCTAAAGTCCAGGACGCGTTTGGCGACCTCGGTGCGAACGCCCACAAAGATCAGCGCGACAGGCTGCTTGGTACGCACGCGGCGCACGACCGTCTCCACGTCGTCATAACTCTCCGGACGAAGAACGTAGGCCGGCAACTGAGGCGTGGCGTTGATGATATTGCTCGCATAGGCAGAGGCATCGCTCGGCGTTGAAGCAGGAGCGGGCACAGCGGCAGCGCGGACCCGAGCGTTCTCGGCGTAGCTTGACGGCGTGTCATAGGCGCCGGGACGATAACCGCCCGCAGCGGCATCCTGAGAGCGCGAAGGCGGATTGTACGTCGTAGCGTGACGGGAGTCGTCGCCGATCAGTTGACCGGAACGCGTGTACACAGCAACCGACTCAGCCTCTCCGCGGCGTGTCTGCCCCAGCAGTCCATTGCTCGGTTCATCTTGCGTGTAGAAGCCCTCGCCCGAAGCACCGCTGTAGCCGTTGTTCTGATAGCCGTCGTCATAGCCGTCATCGTAACCGTAGTCATCATCCTGGCCATAACCCTGGTCATAACCCTGCTGGCCGCCTAGGTGCATTTTATTTTTAATTTCGTCAAGGAAACCCATGGTTGTGTCCTCTCACGGTCTAATGCAGGCGCTCTGACAATCAGCGCGCACTTCAGGCTCTTATTTTACTTCAAACTCCGGGCTGAATACTACCCTGCCCAGGCGAACAAGCGTCGAGCCTTCCTCAAGGGCAGGCTCAAAGTCCTCGCTCATGCCGCAAGAAAGCTCAGGCAGACACAGATCGGGGTGTGCCGTCTCCAGCTCATCCCTCAACTCACGCAGCCCGGCAAAGGTGCGGCGCGCCACATCCTTATTCCCCCGGGGTGCCATGGTCATAAGCCCCTGCACACAAATTCCCTCAAGTTCCGCAAGCTCGCCAGCCGCGGCACGAACCTCATCGGGCGAAAAGCCGCCCTTGGACTCCTCCCCGCTTACATTGACCTCGATCAGCACATGCTGCGGAGCAGAAAGCTCGCCCGCCTCAATCTTGCGGACGGCACGGCTCGAGATAGCCTGCGCCAAATGAAGCGACCCCACCGAATGAATCAGCTCGGCCGCACCCAGCACCGCATTGATCTTGTTGGTCTGAAGATTACCGATCATATCGAAGCGCACCTCGGGCAGCTCCGGATGCTCCGCCAGCCCCGCAAGCTTGCGAACAAGCTCCTGCGGACGGTTCTCGGCAAAATGACGATACCCTGCCTGGATGGCGGCAACGGTCTCATCGACGCCAACGGTCTTGGAGACGGCAATCAGACGTGCGGCATTGTGTGGACGGCCCACGCGATCGAGTGCGGCATAAAAGCGTTCGAGAATCTGCTCGCGGCGAGCGCGCATCACGTTCAAATAATTATCCATTGCCAATCGCCTCCGCTAACAGCCATACAAGTAGTCCCATGCTAACGCAAGAGCGCGGCCCTGCATGTGCAAGGCCGCGCTCACTTAGGTATTTACAATCTTTCGACGAACGGAGCTACCCTACTCCTCGTCATCCTCGGTATCGTCCTCGTCCTCGAGGTGCTCGAGCAGGTAGCGAAGACCCTCGCTCACCTCGTTAGCGGGTACCTTGGCAACAAAGCGCGCATCGACAGCTGGCCTCATGATGACGCCCTCGCCCGAAGGTACGCGCATGCTCTCGAGCTCATCCTCGTCCGTACGGGCGATATCGCCGGCGTTCATGCGCTGGCCGGTCAAAAGGAAGGTCAGACGGCAGGCGGCATCGATGGAAATCGAGGCGATGCGATCGAGGTAGCGCGAAACCATGATGGCGCGGCGCAGATCGTCATAATTGCTGTCGTCGTCCATAAACTCGCCCGCGTCCATGCGGTTGAAGGTACGGAAGAACTTCTCATAGGCCGCATGCACCGGCTCGTCCTCGACGGCCAAGTTGCAGATGATGGACATGTCGTTGGTGACGAGCGCGGAAAGCGACGAGCCCAGCACCTGGTATACGGCTTCGGCCTCGGCCTCAACCGTACCGACGAGCTCCTGGGGCAGCGAGATATCGGCCTTGACCATATGACGCGTGGCGCGGCAGATCTGGCGAACCTTATCGGTCATGCGCTGCAGGTTAAAGTCGACGTAGATGATTGTCTGCAGCAAGCGGAAGTCGGAGGCGACCGGCGACTGCGTAGCGATCAGGTTGTAGCACACGGCCTCCAGGTTGGCGCAGCGCGCGTCAATCGAAAGCGTGCGCTTCTTGGTCTTGGTGGCGAGCTTGCGGTCGTCGGTCACATAGGCCTTCACGGCGTCGTGAAGAGCCAGGTCTACAGCCTCGTAGATGCTCAACATCTCGTGACGAGCCTCGACGAGCTGACGGGAAAACAGTTTGCGCATGGTTCACTCCAATCAGTTGGGTGCGGTCATGCCGCCCGCACAGTGAATACGCACCGGACCAGGTCCGATCGGCTCGGGACTAGTCGCACCGATCAGCCAAAGCGGCCGGTGATATAGTCTTCCGTCCGCGAATCCACCGGGCTGGTGAAGATCGCGTCGGTTTGACCATACTCGATGAGCGTGGCGGGCTCGCCGGCAACCTCCTGCAAGAAGAAGGCGGTGTAGTCGCTAATGCGGGCTGCCTGCTGCATTGAATGTGTGACGATGATGATCGTCATCTCGGGCGCCAGCTCGGCCATCAGATCCTCGACCTTGGAGACGGACGTGGGGTCGATGGCGGAGCAGGGCTCGTCCATCAGAAGGACATCGGGCTGCACCGCGAGCACACGCGCGATGCACAGACGCTGCTGCTGACCACCCGAGAGCGCCAAACCATCCTTGTTGAGCTGATTGGATACCTCTTTCCAGAGGTTGGCGCGCTTGAGCGATTCTTCCACGATGTCATCGAGGTCGCTTTTGCTAGTCACGCCCTGCAGACGAGGGCCAAAAGCAACATTCTCGTAGATGGATTTAGGGAACGGGTTGGGCTGCTGAAAAATCATGCCCACGCGGCGGCGAAGGTCGACCGGGTCGACGCCCTCGGCATAGATATCGTTGCCGTCGAGCGTCATGGTGCCCTCGACGCGCGTGCCCTCGATAAGGTCGTTCATACGGTTGATACAGCGCAAAAACGTCGATTTGCCGCAGCCCGAAGGGCCGATAAACGAGGTAATGGCGTTTTTGGCGATGTTGAGGTCGAGCCCCGTCAGCGCATGAAAGTCACCGTACCAAAAGTTGAAATCCTTGGCCGTGATGGCCGCTTGCTCCAGCGTGGGAGCGGACTGATAGACGGACATGGGACTCCTTAACTAGCGGCGCTTGCGCGACAGATAACGCGCAAACAGGTTGAAGGCCAGAATAATCGCCATCAGCAAAAGCGCGGTGCCGTAGGCTGCGTTCATGTTGATGCCGTCATTGGCAAGCAGATAAAGGTGAACGGTCATGGGGCGACCGGAATCGAGCGGCGAAATAGGCAGGTTGATGGCCTGGCCCATGGTGTAGAGCACCACGGCGGTCTCGCCGATGGCGCGGCCGATGGCAAGTACGATGCCGGTGGCGATGCGGCCAAAAGCCGAAGGAAGCACGATCTTGGAGACGACCTGCCACTTGGTGGCACCCAGGCCATATGCGCCCCAACGGATATAGCGCGGAACGGCGCGGATTGCCTCCTCGGTGGTACGCATGACAATGGGCAGCATCAGAAGTGCGAGCGCCAGGGCGGCCGAAACCATCGAAAGACCCAGGCCCATGGCCTCGACAAACAAGGCGTAGCCAAAAAGGCCCATAACAATGGAGGGCACCGAGGCCAGGGCATCGGCAGCATAGCGAATGATGTCGACAACCTTGCCCTGCTTGGCATATTCAGCCAGATAGACCGCAGCCAAGACGGCAACCGGCGTGCAGATGAGCATGGCGAGCGCCGTCACGTAGACGGTCGAGACGATAGTGGGCCAAATGCCGCCCTCGGCGTTTACTCCCTGCGGCCAGCCAAAGATAAAGTCGAGCGAGATGTGCGGCAGACCGTTGATAACTACGTAGGCGATGATGGCGACCAGCACCAGCGTGGTGATATAGGCCGCGGCGCGAAACACGCCGAGCATAATCTTGTTGGACAGATCCTTGTTGATGCGGCCCTTCTTACCATGGGAAAGGGCACGCTTGATGCGTTCGCGCGACGAGGTCGTATCGACCGTCGTGTCAACGGAATCGGACATAGCCTACCCCCTCTTCTTCTTGGAAATCAGACGGACGATGCCCACCAATGCGGCGGAAATGATAAACAGGACCACGCCCATGCCAAACAGAGCCGAGCGGTGCAGGCCCGAGGAATAGCTCATGTCGAGCGCGATCTGGCTCGTGAGCGTCGAGATGGGGCTCGAGATGCTGTCCGGGATGACCGGAGCGTTGCCAACGACCATGAGCACGGCCATGGTCTCACCGATGGCACGACCCATGCCCAAGACAATCGCATCGACGATGCCCAACTTGGCTGCAGGCAGCACGACCTTGTAGATGGTCTGCCACTTGGTGGCACCCATGGCATAGGATGCCTCGCGAATGCCCATGGGAATGGAATTGAGGGCATCGATGGTGAGCGTGGTGATGGTGGGAACGATCATGATGGCGAGCACGAGCCACGCTGTCAGCGCACCAAAGCCAAGACCACCGGTCAGCTGCGCGATAAACGGACGGATGATGACCATGCCAAAGAAACCGTAGATGATGGAGGGGATACCCGCCAGCAGGTCGACGGCGGGGCTGATGAGACTGCGCACGCGCTTGCCGGCGATCTCGACCAGATACACGGCCGTGCCCACACCCAGGGGCACACCCATGGCGAGCGCACCGACCGTCACCAGACCAGAGCCCGCCAGCAGCGACATGATGCCGTAGTGGCCCTCGGAGGGCGCCCACGTAAAGCTAAAGAAGTCCGCCAGACCGATGTCGGTAAAGACGGGCAACGCCGAGTACGTGGTAAAGACAAAAATCAGGATGACGGTGACGACCGCCAAGAACGCGCAAGCAAAGAAAATCCACTGCAGCGCCTTCTCTTTGAGATAGGTGCTGCGCGACACCAACGCCAACTCACGCTTTTTGGGCGCCTGAGCCTCTCGCTCAATCTGGGGGGTTTCCTGTGCTTCCATGCTACTCACTCCCCTTTCCGTCGTTGGTGACGGGAATAAAGCCCGCCTCGCGAATCTGCTTGTCCATCTTCTCCGACGTCACATAGTCAATGTAGTCCTGTGCACGCTGCGAAGGCGTACCCTTCACAAAGAAGTAAAGGTCGCGCGAGATGGGGTAGCCGCCACTTGCGACCGTCTTCTCGGATGCCTCGACATGGTTGACCGAAACAGCCTTAACCGAAGTCTTAGCGTTGAGGCTCTCGACAAAACCCAGCGAGATGTAGCCAATGGCACCACGCGAACGGGACACGACATCGCGTACCTGGCCCGTGCCCGAAAGAACGGCAGAGCGACGATCGAACGGCGTGCCGTCCATCACGATGGTACGGAAGGCCTCGCGCGTACCGGACGCCTCATCGCGGTTAATAACCTGAATCTTCAGGTCCTCTCCGCCGACTTCCTTCCAGTTGGTAATCTTACCGGCGTATATGTCGCGAAGCTGCTCGGTCGAGAGGTTGTCGACCGGATTATCGTCGTTCACGATGACTGCGATGCCGTCGTGCGCGATTACAATCGGGGTCAGGCCCAGATTCTGCTCGTCGGCATTGAGGCCACGAGACGAGCTGGCGATGTCAGCCGTGCCGTTGCTGACGGCCTCGATACCGGCAGAAGAGCCAAGGCCAGAGACGAGCACGTCGGTGCCGGTCTCCTCCTTAAAGCCCTCGGCCGCAATCTCGGCAATGGGAAGGCAGGTGGTCGAGCCGGCCACGGTGATAGAAGACGTGGAAGATCCCGAGGAGCAGGCACACAGCGTAAGCGTGAGCACTGCCGCGCTTAGGACCGACGCGATCTTTCTCATAGCATCACGCCGATCGCAGCATGGCGCCCACAGGTGCCGCCCTCGTTGCGGTAGGAATAAAAGCGGTCGTTCTGACGAACGGTGGAGAGCTTGGTATCCACAATGCCGTTCGCTTCGACGCCGGCGTCCATCAGCGCCTCGCGAATGGCGGCGGAAAGATCGAGCATACGAGAAGCGGCAGCATCGATGCACGCGAACTCGGAGGCAAAGCGGTCCATAAGTTCTTGGGACACCTCGTACTCGTCACCCAGGATATGGGGCCCAATATAGGCAGAGATGTCGTCTGGCTTGCAGCCAGCCGCCTCGCAGAGCGCTTGGCACGCCTTGGCGGAAATGCGCGCAATCGTGCCCTTCCAGCCAGAATGCACCACGGCAAAGCCGCCGGGAGCCACCAGCACAACGGGAACACAATCGGCAAAGCAAAGCATCACGGGCACCTCATGCGCCGTGCAGACGAGGGCATCGCAGCCCTCGGCAATCTGCTCGCGAATGTTCTCGAGATCATCGGCGCCGTTCGAGGTCACCGTCACGACATTGTCACCGTGTACCTGATTGGGGACAAGCAGGTTGTGCTCGCACTCGGCAATACCCATGGCCTCGAGTACGCGGCGACGATTTTCTTGAACGGCAAAGGGGTCATCGCCAACATGCGAGCCCAGATTGAGTGAGGAGTACGCATCTTCGGAAACACCGCCAGTGCGTTCGGTGAAGGCAAAGCGGACATCGTGCGTCGCGCCCTCTACCAACGTAACTCCATCATGGTCGACACGCGAAACGTTGTCCGCACGTGCTGCCATACTAAAGCCTCCTAATAACACAGGTATCGCGGCCAAGCCGCAGCAGTCCGTGCCATACGGCTGCCATACTTCTACAAAAGGATACCCGCAGCGGTAGGAACCAAACGTAAGGGGAACGTAAAGAGATTGGAGACTTTCGTTTACAAACGAGAAACAAAACGGGGTGCATCCAAATGGATACACCCCGTGCAGGTCGTTGAGAAAAACGAACTAGAAGCTACCACGCTTAAGGAAGTCGGGAAGCTCAAACTGGTCGTTACCAAAATTGGGAAGCTCCGTACCGCCGACATTGCGGGTCGGGGCAGACTGAGCCGAGCTTGCAGCGGGAGCGGTACGCTGAGGCTCGACAACGGAAGCCTTGCTCTGGGACTGCTGGGCAGCGAAGAGCTCGTCCTGACGGTTGACATTAGAGTCGGAGAAGCCCGTAGCGATAACGGTGATGCGCACCTGATCGCCCAGGGACTCGTCGACAACGGTACCGAAGATGATGTTGGCCTCGGGATCGACGGCGTTGGCGACAACGTCGGCAGCGTCGCTGATCTCTTGGATGCCCAGATCCTTGGAGCCTGCGATGGAGAGCAGGACGCGCGTAGCACCATCGATAGAGCTCTCGAGCAGCGGGCTGGAAATAGCCTGCTGGGCGGCGTCGACGGCACGGGTGTCCCCAGAAGAAGTACCGATACCCATCATGGCGGTGCCGGCCTGCTTCATGATGGTCTTAACATCAGCGAAGTCCAGGTTGATGATGCCCGGGACGGTGATGAGGTCGGTGATGCCCTGGGTGCCCTGGGAAAGGACGCCATCGGCAATCGCGAAGGCCTCGAGCATGGTGGTCTTCTTCTCGGCGATGTCGAGCAGCTTGTCGTTAGGGATAACGATCATGGTGTCGACGCAATCGGAAAGGGTCTTAATGCCCTCTTCGGCGCTCTTCTTACGCTTGCGGCCCTCGAAGGTGAAGGGCTTGGTCACGACGGCGACGGTCAGCGCACCGACCTCGTTCATCGCGATATCGGCAACGATGGGAGCGGCGCCGGTGCCGGTGCCACCGCCCTCACCGCAGGTGATGAACACCATGTCGGCGCCAGCGAGCGCCTCGGCGATGTCATCGCGGGACTCATCGGCAGCCTTGCGACCAACCTCGGGGTTGGCGCCAGCGCCCAGGCCGCGGGTAAGGTCGGTGCCGATGTGGACCTTGATATCGGCATCAGAGATCGCGAGCGCCTGAGCATCGGTGTTGATGGCAACAAACTCGACGCCACGAATGCCCTCTTCGATCATTCGATTGACCGCGTTGGTACCGCCGCCGCCGACGCCGACCACCTTAATGACGGCAAGGTAGTTGTTGATCTCTGTCTCGTGCATGTCGGTCCTCCGAACAAAGGTTATAGCCATAGCATGGGTTGACCCCTGCGCACATTAACCTTCAGGTTGAAAGTAAATGCAAAGGTAAACCGTATTATGTTTGCACATTATGAACGTATCAGTCAAATAATTGACCGTGAAAACCAAACAAACCAGATAAACGGCGTGGTATGGCCCCTCAACAAAGCCACGCACCGACGCTAAGCGGTCGGTGCGTTTCTAAACGTATAGTTGCCGGGAGACCGAACGTTGATGTAGGTTACGCCCTCTACCTGCGACAGAAGCTTGGTCACGACGCGTTCCTTCTTGGCGATATCATCAGAATCGCCCAGCGAGACCTCAACGCCATTATCAAGATTCGCCGAGATGGCCTCGACCGAAGGTATAGAAATATCCTTGATCTGCGCCAAGAATTCGCCGGAAAAACCACGCACGTAATCCAGGCCCGCTTTAACGGCCTTGGAAGAAACAGCCCGCCCCGAAACCGGCTCGACATCAGCCGAGACATCGGTAAGCAGCACGGCCCCGTAGTGCTTGGCCAGCGCCAACGCAGCATCGATGCCGCTCAATGTGTTGGCGCCCTCACCCGAAGTGACGACATTTCCCTGGTCGTCCACCTCCACAGAGGTCGAAAGCGGTGCGATCCAGGTGTCATCGTCGCCGATGGCCCAGGCAAGATCGTCGGAACTTATATAAGCGATCGCGGTGACCTTGCGCTCCGTCGGCGTAATGACGAGCGTGTGGGGAAACTGCCGTTGAACGTCCACGCCCGAAACCCACGGGTTCTGCTTGAGATCTTCGGTAATCTGGTCGGGATTTACGTTGAAGAGCGATGTGTTCTCGGGCAGACTGATCAGCTGCATGGCATCGTGCTTGGTCACATGCTCGCTGCCCTCGATCTGAATATCGGTAGCGGCAAACAGGCCGGAATTGATAACGACGATGGCAACGACGGCAAGCACGGCCACAGCCGCCAAGATACCGCCCACGATTTTGCCCTTGCCCTTAACGGCAGAGGCGGCCTCGGACGTCTTACTCGCCATGGCGCCAAGCGACGACAGCGGATTGATACCCTTATTGGTCGCAGGTGCCTTAGTGGCGGGCACCGACGTCAACGAGCGCGGCTTGGCAGCGCCCAACGCACGACCGGGATGCGTCGCTTTAGCCCCCAGCGAGGGCTTGGGCGTCACTATGGGGCGAGAGGGCTTGGCACCCATCGCCGACTTAGGCGTCACCGAGGGGCGCGGAGCCGGGTGAACCGTCTTTTTTGCGGCAGGGCGTCCACCAAGTTGCGAGCCGACGACCGGACGTTTGGCGGACCGTACGGATCCAGCGGGCTTGGAGGACACAGGGGGCTTGCGTTGAGGCTGGACGGGTGCGCCGGAACGCCCTCCGGCGCGGCGGAAGGTAGGTTTCGATGCTCTAGAAGCCGAGGAATTTGACTTCCGGTCTGAGCTCGATGCCATACGCCTCCCTCACCTTTCCGTGCACATGCCTGATAACCGCGGCCACGTCATCGGCCGAGGCGGTACCGTTATTAACGATAAAATTAGCGTGTACGGGCGAAACTTCCGCACCGCCAACCGAAAAACCCTTTAATCCACAATCCTCAATCAGCTTGCCAACGCTCGCGTCGGGTGGATTGCGAAAGACCGACCCGCAAGAAGCGCGACCCATGGGCTGCGTGCGTTTGCGCCTCGTCAGGTACCGCTCCATACGCTCGCGAATGTCGGCCTTAGGCGCAGGCTTGAGCTTAAGCACGCACTCGAGAATAATCTCGTTACGCGGCAGGCTGCACTCACGGTAGCCCCAGGCAATCTCGGACCCCGCATAATGCTTAATGCCGGATGCCGGGTCAAACGTGACCACATCCTCGACAAGCGAACCTATCCACTCGGTACGCGTACCGGCGTTCATAGATACGGCGCCGCCGACCGAGCCGGGGATGCCAACCGCAAACTCAAGGCCCGAAAGCCCGCGCGACAGGGCATCGTTGACCAAACGTGCGAACATAACGCCCGCGCCAACGGTCAGCGTGCAACCGTCCTCGGCAACAACGGTGCGCTGAAACTCACGCCCCAGCGAAATGACGGCGCCGCGATAGCCCGCATCGGCAACGAGCAGATTAGATCCCTTGCCGATAATGACCCACGGCACCTGCTCACGGTCGAGTACTGCCACGGCACGACGAAGGGCATGATAGCTATGGCACGTCACGAAGAGGTCGGCCTTGCCGCCGATACGATAACTCGTATGACGCGCAAGGCGTTCATCCTCGACTACATCCGTGTCGATCATGCCCGAAAGCGCCATGACGGCGTTAAACAGACCCATAGGGGCTAAGCGTCTTTCTTGGCAGTCAGATACTCGATGAACTCGGGGCCAACGGTCGTAACGTCGCCGGCGCCCATAGTAAGCAGCAGATCGCCCTCACCTACCATCTTATCGAGCTCACGATTGAGCTCGAGACGGCTGGAGCAGTACACGACCTCCTTGCCAGGGTGCTTGGCGCGCACAGTATCAGCGAGCATCTTGGAGGTTACGCCCGGAATCGGCATCTCGCCGGCAGAGAACACATCGATGAGCAGCAGCTTATCGGCATTGGCGAAGGCATCGGCAAAGTCATCGCACAGCGCCTGCAAACGCGAATAGCGGTGCGGCTGGAACACGACGTCAACATGCTTATAGCCCAGCGACGAGGCGGCGGCAAGCGTCGCCTTGATCTCGGTGGGATGATGGCCGTAGTCATCGACCACGGTGATGCCGTCAATATCGCCCACATGGGTAAAGCGGCGGCGGACGCCCTCAAAGCTCGAAAGCGCCTCGGCTGCGGCGTCGACGTCGAGACCCAGGACATGGGCAACGGTTAGCACTGCCGTGGCGTTGAGCATGTTGTGACGACCGGGGTTGCTCTTGATCTCGACAGCATGCTCGGTCCCATCCTCAAAGCGAACGATAAAGTCGCTCTGAATGCCCTTGACATCCGGATGCACGCAGACGACGTCGTTGGTTTCGGCAAAGCCATAGGAAAGCACGTGGCGACCCGTCGACTTGGCGAGTTCGACCAGATGCGGGTCCTCACCGCAAACGATGACGGTACCGCTCTCTCCAACCAGGCCCATAAACTTGGCAAAGGTGGCCTCGATCTCCTCGATGCCCGAGTAGTGGTCGAGATGGTCGGCCTCGACGTTGGTCACGATGACCACGTTGGGGTTCAGGAACAGGAACGAGCTGTCAGACTCATCGGCCTCGGCGACAAAGTAGTCACCCGAGCCGTTCTTTCCGTTGGTATCGTAACCCTCGACGATACCGCCGATCAAAAAGCTGGGATCCAGACCCATGCGGTCGAGCATGGTGGCACACATCGAGGACGTCGTGGTCTTGCCGTGCGTGCCGGCAACAGCGATGGTGGTGTAGCCGTGGCCCAGAGCCGAGAGCATCTTGGCGCGGGGCCACACAGGAATACCGAGCTCGCGAGCACGCACAAGCTCGGGGTTGGACTCGGGAATAGCGGTAGAGACCACGACCACGTCGGGCTTGACCTCATCGATCGTGGCGGCCTCGTGGCCCACATGAACCTTCACGCCAGCACGGGTAAGCTGACGAATGTAGCGCGAGGTCTTAAGGTCGGAACCGGTAACGGCATAGCCACGCTCGTGCAAAACGAGAGCGATGCCGCTCATGCCGGCGCCACCGATACCGATAAAGTGGGCGCTCTTGAACTCGGGCGCGGAGGTTGCAGTCTGGGAATCAGCCATGTGCTCGTGTACTCCTTGCGTAAACACTGCCTGTAACCCGTTAACTGTACCGCACCTACCTCATCCGCGCGAGCGCAAGCTCGATATCCCGTCTAACTAACGCAAACCCTCTACCGCATCGGCCAAAAGTGCGGCGGCGCGGTCCTGAGCCAACCCGCGCGCCGCCTGACGCATGGCATCGCGCGCTGCGGCGTCATCGACCAGATGCAGCAGCTCCTCGGCAAACGCCGGAGCATCGATATCGGCATCGGCACAAAGCACGCCGGCACCGGCATCGACCAGATAACGCGCATTGGTCGTCTGGTGGTCGGCCGTGGCATGCGGATACGGCACGAGCACCGAAGGCACGGCGAGGGCGGCAATCTCGGCCACGCTCGAGGCGCCGGAGCGCGAGAGCACCAGGTCAGCTGCAGCTAGCATGTCGCCCATGTCGTCAATGTAGGGCTGGACGCGATAGCGCTTCATCTCATCGGACGTCAGCGCCAAAGCGCGCTCGGTGTCCTCAAAGCCGTCGGCTCCCGTCGAATGCAAAATGTAGAGATTCTCGCGGGTCAGCAGCTCGCCCTTGAGCGAGGCTACTCGCTCGTTGAGATGCTGGGCACCGAGTGAACCGCCAAAGACGAGCAGCAGCGTCGCATCCTCGGGCACGCCAAGTGCCTCGCGGCCGCGGGCGCGATCGCCCTCAATGACCGAGCGGCGCACCGGATTACCGGTCATAAGCACATGCTCGGGGTCGCCCTCGCGCTCAAAGACAGAGCGCGCAGCCGGCACCGAGATACACACGCGGGCGGCATGGGAACTCATCATCTTATTGGCCAGACCCGGAACAGAGTTCTGCTCGTGCAGCAGGTACGGAACGCCCGCGTCCTTGCACCAGCCCAGCAGCGGGACCTCGACGTAGGCACCAAAACCGATAGCCGCATCGGGCTTGCCAACCTTTGAGAAATGGCTGGCGAGCGAGCGCTTGGCCTTATTGACGCGCCACAGCGAGCTCAGCGCGGTCCAAGGACGGGAACGGTCGAAGCCCGTGACCGTGATAGGTACAAAATCGAACCCGGCCTCGGGAACCAAACGACCCTCGAGCTTGTGCGACTGGCCCACGAACACAACATGATGTCCGCGGTCGCGCAACTCCTCAGCCAAGGCAAGCGCAGGGTTGATATGTCCCGCCGTGCCGCCGGCTGCGATAGCAACGGTCATCTTATCGGTCATGAAAATCCCTTCGTACGCGCGGTCCCTGATCGTCGGTGCGCAGACGCGCCGATGGGTCCGAATTCAAATTGATTCGATTATATCCGCCGCCCGAGCTTCGGGGGTTCGGGCGTTGGGGACGCCCCTGCGGAGCCGTTCGCGGGCGCGGACGAGCCGACGGCTCGGACGCAGAGCCATCCAAGACGGTAAAACCGTTGCGCGAAGGGCGATCGCCGCGCACATGGGGCACGCCGGCGGTGCTCTCGTCCATAACGGCAAAGCTCTCGCGGCGACGGTCGTACTCATCACGACGGGCGCTCTCGTGCGAGACGCGCAAGATCAGCCCCGCAAGCATAAGCGATACGATAATCGACGAACCGCCGTAGCTGATAAACGGCAGCGGCTTACCCGTCATGGGAAACACGTTGAGGATGCCCAGCGCATTGATCAAAAACTGTACCGCGAGAATGACTGCGGAACCCGATGCCATGAGCGCTCCGCGACGGTCCGCAGCCTGTTCGGCAATGCGAAACGCTGAGTAAATCAGCATCGCAAAGACCAGGAAGAGCAGCACGGTCCCGACAAAACCGACCTCCTCGCCGATAATGGCCAGAATATAGTCGTTGTGTGCCTCGGGCAGATACGAATACTTCATGGTGGAGTTACCGATGCCGCGGCCGAACAAGCCGCCCGAAGCAAACGCCATGATGGCAAGCGTTGCCTGATAGCCATCGCCATACTCGTCGGCCCAAGGGTTCAGGGCAACCTGAACACGCACCATGCGGTACGGCTCTGCAACAAGCGCAAACACACTCATGACAATGACGAGAATGATCACGCCGATGATAAACTTGGGGTCTAGGCCCGCAAATAACGCCATACACATGAGGGTCAGCGAGATGATCAAGACGGTGCCATAATCGGGCTGGATAAAGATCAAAAAGAGCGAAATGCCCAAGTAGACGACCATCTTACGAAGGAACTCGTTGATGTTGCCACCGGGCGAAAAGAAACGGTCGAGTATGATGGCCGAATACGCGATGGCAAACGGCTTTAAAAACTCAGACGGCTGGAACTGAATACCGGCGATGTTGAGCCAGCGCGTGGCGCCACGGCTGCCACTGCCGACAAGAAATACCGCAAACAGCAAGAGAATCATGCCGATAAGGAAGATCCTAAGTACATTTTCCCCAAACCAGCTGTCCGGCAAGACGCGAACGATCGCAACCATGGCAAGCACGCCAACCCCGGCAAAGGTAGCCTGTCGAACCAGGAAAAACGTCGCCGAGCCGTTCTCGTGCAATGCCTCGACCGATGACGCCGAGTACACCATCAGCAGACCAAAGCACACTAAAGTAAACAGGCACGCCATGAATATCAAACGAGGGCGCATGATGCGGGCGGGGACGCCGGCAATATAGCGTTCGCTGAGCGTCTGCCCGCTGCGACCGGAACGCGGCGTACTGCGCTGCGAGGAAGCACGGTCCGAGTCGGGCCTCCTCATACCTTGTCGGGGGCTCTCCTCTCTCACCGGCGGCCCCTATTCCATTTGCGATTTCGCTGCGGCGGCAAGCTGGGCCACGTAGTCCTTAAACACGCGGCCGCGCTCCTCGTAGCCCGAGAACTCATCGAACGAAGAACAGGCGGGAGAAAGCAGGATCACGTCGCCTCGGCTCGACAGCGAACGGGCAACGTCGACGGCGTCGCGCAGGTCGTCAGCCTGAGCGATATCAACGTCACCATCGACATCGGCCTCGTCCATAGCGGCGGTAAAGCGCTCGCGCGCATCGCCAAAGCAGACGACCGATCGCACGTTGTCCATGACAACGCGGGCGAAGGACTCGAGTGGCGTGCCCTTATCGTGACCACCGAGCAGCAAGATCACGTCGTCGTCGGGAAACGCCGTCAGGGCCTTTTCGACCGCATCGGTGTTCGTTGCCTTGGAATCGTTGACGAAGCGCACGCCATCGATCTCGCCACAGGGCTCAACGCGGTGCTCCAGCGGCTGGAATGAGGCCAGGCCGCGACACACACCGTCGACATCGGCACCGACGGCCAGGGCAGCCGTGGCAGCGCACAGGGCATTGATGACATTGTGATGTCCGGAGATTTTGAGCTCGGACGTGGCGATGAGCGGGGTCTCGACGCCCTTCAGGCGAATGACCATCTTGTCATCGCGCACAAATGCGGCGTCCTCGCCCGCAGGCTCGTCAAAGGCGACCTTGCAGATGCGACGACCCGGCGTGTAGACATACTCATCGAATTCATGGATACCGGCATCCTCGACGTCGATAACCACAAGGTCATCATCGACCATATTCTCGAAGAGCTTAATCTTGGCGAGCGCATAGTTCTTATGGCTCTTGTGCCAGCCCAGATGGTCGGGGGTGATGTTGAGCAGCACCGCCACACGGGGGTGAAGCTCCTGGGTCGTTGCGATCTGATAGCTCGAAAGCTCAGCTACAAACCACTCGTTATGCGCGCGGTCGTCGATTTCGTTCACCGGAGGCTCACCGATATTACCGACAGCAACGCTCGCCTCGCCCGCTGCCTTAAGCAGGTAGTCGGTCAGCGACGTGGTGGTTGTCTTGCCGTTGGTGCCCGTAATGGCGATCCAATTTTTGGGAGACAGGCGGTAGGCAAACTCGGGCTCGCCCATGATCTGGGCAGCGTGATCGCGGCCAGCCTTAAAGAATGCCGAGAACTCCGAGATGCCCGGACACGTCACGCATACATCAAACGCGCCCTCGACCTGCTCGGTTCCGTAGACAAACGATACCCCGCGCGCCTCGAGCGAGCGCGTGGCATCATTGGGCTCGGACGTGCCGCCGCCGTACACGGTAACGGTACTCACGCGCTCGGGGTGCGCAAGCGCCCAGCGAGCGACATCTAGACCGGACTTACCCTGGCCCAAGACGAGCAGGCTAAAGGAATCTGCAAGAGGCATGAAAAACCACTATCCCAACTGGAAAAACAGGGCAAGGCCCAGAGCGCCAAAAGCGGCAGCGACAATCCAAAAACGGATGACGACCTTAGTCTCGGCCCATCCCTTCTTCTCGAAATGATGATGAATGGGCGCCATAAGGAAGACGCGCTTATGCGTAAAGTGGAAGTAGACGACCTGAATCATGACCGACAGGGTCTCGACGATAAACAGGCCGCCGATGATGAGCGAGACGACCTCGGTGTTGGTCATAATGGACGTGCAGGCAAAGGCCGCACCCAAGGCAAGAGAGCCGGTATCACCCATAAAGATGCTCGCCGGATAGCAGTTGAACCAAAGGAAGCCCAGGCAAGCACCAGCACATGCGGTACAGAAGATAGACAGGTTTACGTCACCGTGCAAAAACGCCATGGCAGCCATGGCAAGCATGGCAATCATGGAGGTGCCACCGGCAAGGCCGTCAAGGCCATCGGTCAGGTTCACGGCATTAGAAAGACCGGCGATCATCAGCCAGCAAAAGACGATGTAGAGCCACGGAAAGGTAAGGCCACCAATGGTGGTCGAGAAGATACCGAGGTCAATCGTCAGACCGCCGGGAAAACGAATCTCGGGGGCAACGCCGCACCAGCTGACGGCAAGCACGGTAAACGTGACGCAGATAATGGTGAGACCAATCATCTTGGCGTGGGGCGTCAGGCCGAGCGAACGACCGTGCGTGACAGAGGTCAAATCATCAATAAGGCCCAGAACGCCGGTTGCAAGCGTGGCAAGCAGCACGAGCACAAGCTCGGTGGTGAGCTTGCCCATCAAAAGGCACGTCAGCGAAACGGCTACGAGAATGACAACGCCGCCCATGGTGGGCGTGCCCTGCTTAATCAGGTGGCGTTTGGGTCCATCGGCGCGGACCTGCTGGCCGATACCCTCGACCTTAAGAAGCTTGATCCACCACGGCATGAGCAGCAGCGCAATGGCGGCGGCGATGCCAAGTCCCAAAAAGGCCTGGTATGTAGGATACGCGGGGTTCCCGAACATGGGCTAGCACACACCTTCCACAAAGCGGTCGAGCTCGACAAAGCGAGAGCCCTTGACCAGCACAACGTCATGTTTCTCAAGTGCGCCGGCCATACGGTCGAGCACCTGCTGATAATCGGAGAACACCTGGATGCGGTCCTCGTCCATGCCCATCATGCGCGCGGCTTCGGCCATACGAGCGGCCAGCTCACCGCCCACGCACGCCAGCATATCGAGCTTCTTAGCCGCGGCATAGGCGCCCACCAGCTCATGCATGCGGGGGGCCTCGTCGCCCATTTCGCCCATCTCGCCCAGAATCGCCATTCGAGAGCCGGAACACGAAAGCGAGCACAGCAGGTCAAGGCCAGCAGCCATGGATTCGGCGCTGGCGTTATACGAGTCGTCGATAATGCGGGCACCGCTCTTGGCGTGTTTGATCTCCTGACGATGACCGGTAATCGCGATACCCCTAAAGGCAGCGTCGATCTGCTCGGGGGTCACACCCAAACGATAGGCAACTGCGGCGGCCTTAACGGCATTGGGAACGGACTGGACGCCGGGAATGGCGAGCATGGTGTCAACGGACTCACCCATGCCAAAGTCAAGCGTAAAGACCGGGCGGCCCTCGTCATCAATGTGAATGCCGCGGGCGCAAACCTCATCAACATCTGAAACACCCGCCAGCATCACGTCGATACCCGCGGGCTCGGCAAACGTCTCACGAATGAACGGGGTGAAGTCGTCTTCGCCGCCCAAAACCAGCAACGGGAGAAGGTCGTCGGCGGCACACATGCCCCCAACAATCTCGGACTTAGCGCGGGCGATATTCTCGCGACTTCCCAGGATTCCAATATGAGAGGTGCCGATCTTGGTCACGATGGCAAGGTTGGGATTGGCGGACCGAGAAAGGCGCTCGATCTCGTGAAAATGGTTCATACCCATCTCGAGAACCAGCACCTCGGTGTCGGCAGGAGCGGCCAAAACCGTGAGCGGCATACCGATCAGATTGTTGAAATTACCCTTGGTGGCCCAAACGCGATAGCGCTTGGCAAGCACTGCCGCAAGGACATCCTTGGTCGTCGTCTTACCGATAGAGCCGGTAATGCCAACCACGAGGCAGCCAAGCTGCGTGCGATAGGCATGTGCCAGGCGCAGCAAAAATTCCTCGGGATCATCGGTGTGTAGGATGGCGCAGCCCTTACGCTGAGCCAGCGATACAAGCTCGGCGTTGGGCTCGCGCGTCATCACAACAGCACCGGCGCCCGATTCCATGGCGCGGGAAGCAAAATCGTTGCCGTCGACTTTTTCACCCGGAAAGGCAACAAAAATCGTGCCTTCCTCAACCTGGCGCGAGTCGATAACGCACCCACGGCATACCCGATCGGCTTCTCCCGTCACGGTCCGGGCCCCTGTTGCGGCCGCGAGGTTGTTGACGGCGATCTCTATCATTGCAGCTCCCCTGTAAACCTAATAATGCTATCGGCGTATTGTATCCCAGCGCCGCGCATGCGTGGTGCAGGGCATGTGAACACCCTCCAGATTAATCGACAGCCCTTTTCAGGATTGTAACCCCCTACTTGGTGCGTGGGATACCCAACACATCGAGCGCGTTAGCCATAATGACCTGGAACGGCACGGCAGCAGCATCCGAACCGCTCGGCGTTCCGTCGAGCGTGATATAGCACAAAACCTTGGGTGCTTGCGCCGGGGCAAACCCCATAAAGGACGACATATAGCTCGCTTTGAGGTAGCCGCCTTTTTCATCGGCGCGCTCGGCCGTACCGGTCTTACCCGCCACGTCGTAACCGTCGACGGCGCCCCCGACACCCGTGCCCTCGGAAACGACCGTCTGCATGCACGATATCACCTGGGCGGCGGCGTCCTCAGAAATTGCCTGCTCGCCCTCGCCCCAGTCCTTCTCCTCGCCTTTGCTGGATTTATAAAAGTGCGGCGTCATCATCACGCCGTCGTTGGCAATGCCGCCCACGGCGCGCGCAATCTCGATCGGCGAGACAGACAGCGCTTGGCCAAAACTCATCGAGCCCAACGTGGCGCCGTCATACTGGTCACGCTCCTTGACAATGCCAAGGCTCTCGCCGGGAAAATCGATGCCCGAACTGTGTCCAACGCCCCATTTGTCCACGTACGCGGCAAAATCGTCCGCGCCGATCTTATGCCCGACCAATACAAAGCCAACATTGGATGAGCGGCGCATCATCTCGCGCACATCCATGGTCATGGCGTAGTCACGCTTATCGGCATCGGTGACGGTATCGTCGCCGACCTTAATGCTCGCCGGCACCTCAAACGACGTACTCGAGCGCACGACGCCCAAGTCGAAACCCGCACCTGCAACGAGCGTCTTAAAGACCGAACCGGGTTCATACGCATCGGTGACCAAGCGCAAGTTCATATCCTCGGTCTTGGCGTTCTCCAAATTGGTCGGGTCGTAGGTCGGATACGAACAGGCGGCCAGAATCTCGCCGGTAGTAGGGTCTGTCACCAAAGCCGAACCGTTCTTGGCTTTGGTCTTCTCAACCGCCTCCGCCAGAGCGTCCTCTGCTGCACGCTGGATATTGACATCCAGCGTCGTCACGATGTCAACGCCATCGATGGCGGCAACCTTTTTATAGGCGCCACCCGCAATATAGCTATCGTCCCTCGCACGCTCTCGTACCAGCGTGCCGTTTGTTCCGGTCAGCAATTTGTCATATTGCTTTTCAAGTCCCGTTAGGCCCACGTTGTCAACGTTCACCACGCCTAGAACCTGCGAAGCCAGATTGCCGTATGGATACACCCGCTTCATCGCCTGCTCAAAGAGCACGCCGGGCAGATTTTTCTTCTTCAATGCCGCGGCATCGTCCTCGTCCACCTGGCGCTTGATATACACCCAGGTGCCATCGGACTGAACCAGCTTGCGGCAAGTCTTCTTATCGATTCCAGTCGCCTTAACCAAGGCCGATACCGTTTTGTCGACATCCTCGATCAGCTGTGGATTCACGGCGACATTGCTGCACTCGACCGACGACGTCAGCACGTTGCCGTTTCGGTCGTAGATCGTGCCGCGTTTGGCGTAAAGCGTCTCCGCAAGCAGGCGTCGAGCATCGGCGCGCCCGCGCAACTCATCGGCATTTACGATCTGGTAGTCGGTAAGGCGGATGGCGCCCGCAGCCAGGCCCAAACCGATACAACCCATGACGACATTACGGCGAGGCAATGGCGTCCCCGTAAGCCATTCGGTCGAAGATCGTCTATTCGATCTGCTATTGCGTACTTGAGGGTCATCCGAGCCGCGAAGGCGCGACGTTGGGTCGTTGCCACGATTCGACCCCAAGTTGTAAGATGACCGACCCGATCCTTGATAACCAGAACGTCCCTGCGAAGAGGGACGTCCCTGCCCGCGACTCCCGTCTGGACCGCGGCGATAATCATTTGTCATACTCAGCTACCGTCTTATTACTGGACAGCCGCAACCGAGCTAGCGCCCGCGGCTGCATCCTGCGAAAAATCAAGTGTAACGCTCTCGCTGGGCTCCACCATGCCATAAGCGCCCGCAAGATCGCGAATGCGCGTATCGGCACCATAAACAGAGTGCATGACCTCAAGGTCAGAGCTCTCATCGGTCGCCTTCTCGAGCGTGTTGGTAAGCTCGGCGTTGCTGTTGAGCACCTGGGCCGTAACGCTTGCAAGCGCCACGCGGGCGACGCCAATCGTCATGAAGATAGCCGCAATGATGCAAAACGTTTTAAGAACGCTCATGAAAACCGGGCTTACCGCCTGGTTTGCCTGACGGCCCGCGCCCGTGTAGACATCAAAGCGCGGTGTGCGCTGCTCACGGGGAGCAGCGGGCGCCTGCGGTGCCTCGCGGTAGGCGGGCATGGCGTTCATATCATAGGCGAGTGCTGCGTTTGAGGTGTTGTAGCCCATGATATGCCGCCTCCCATCCCGAGTACGTTGGTAGTGTGTTTAAGCTTCGTTTATGGTGCGAGCGGGAGGTCCAATATCGCGCGCGTAACGCTACAAGCGCTCCGCCACGCGGATTTTGGCTGATCTCGCCCGAGGGTTGCGCGCAACCTCATCGGGTTGGGCAACCAAGGGTTTGCGGGTGATGACCTTGAGTATCGGCACGTTGCCGCACACGCACACCGGAATCTCCGGCGGACACGTGCACCCCTGGCTCATCTCCTTAAAGTGGTTCTTTACGATACGGTCCTCGAGCGAGTGATACGAGATGACGCAGATGCGTCCGCCCGGGTTGAGCCACCTGGTGGCGGCGTCAAGTCCTCTCTCGAGCACATCGAGTTCATGATTGACCTCGATGCGAATGGCCTGGAAACTTTTCTTGGCCGGGTGTCCGCCATGCCGACGAGCGGCAGCCGGAATGCCAGCCTTGATGATCTCGACAAACTGACCGGTGGTTTCAATCGGTTCGGACTCGCGTCGACGCACGATCTCGCGTGCAATCTGCGAGGCGAACTTCTCTTCACCATAGACGCGTAGAATCCGGGCGAGGTCGTGTTCGTTATAGGTGTTGATGACCTCAGCTGCGTTTAGGGTGTTGTTACCCGGATCCATCCGCATGTCCAATGGGGCATCTTCGTTATACGAAAAGCCCCTGCCAGGGATATCGAGTTGCGGTGACGAAACGCCCAAGTCAAACAGGAAGCCATCGACCCCGGGCACCTCGGCCGAGCAAAGCAGCTCGTCCAAGTCGCCAAAGTTGCCCTTCAACAACTGATGCGGGACGCCGGGGACCTCGCGGTCCAGACGGGCACCAGCGGCCTCGAGGGCCATGTCGTCCTGATCGACGCCAAGCAAAAGACCCGTCTCCCCCACCTGCGCGGCCATCTTTACCGAATGACCGGCACCGCCAAGGGTGCAATCGCAGACGACAGATCCGCTCTTTAGCTGCAGCGACTCAAGCACTTCGCCTAGCATGACAGGTTCATGCCGATATTCTTGTGTCAAGATCCCACGCTCCATCCGTTACTCATGCCTTGCCCTTACGAGAAGAAGAGGTCCAGCAGAGCCTCATCGTCATCGTCCTCATCGGCCGTAGCACGGTCCCAAACCTCGAGGTGGTCGTAGTTGCCCACAACCGTGACCTCGCGGTCGAGGTTCGCCTGCTTGCGGAGAGACTCAGAAAGACCGATACGACCGGCGCTGTCCACATCCATCGAGGTGGTGCGCTTGTTGATCGCCCTCATGAGTTTCTGGTCGTTGATGTCACGCGGGTTAAAACCCTCGTGGCCCTCACGACCCGCGAAGAGTCCTTCGACCCACTTATCGAAGGCCTCGGCAGAGAACACGTACAGAGCATCGACATCCAGGGCTTTGAACACGCGAACATGCTCTCCAAGCTCCTCGCGAAGGGGTGCAGGCAGAGACAGACGACCTTTTGCATCGAGATTGCGCTCGTATGCACCCGTCATTCCCATGTGCGCCCTCCCCTCGGTTACTCAGATGGCACGTACGCGGGGAACCACCCCGCCTGTCGACGTCATTAATAATATGGGGAACTGCCCCATTTTTCAACATCTTTCCCCACACCTTCCCCCACAACACCCCACTACTCCACCCTCTATATGCTGTAAAACACCCTCGTTCATATGTTCGAAAACACAACATGTTGTGTTTACAGCAAAGCCGGGATGCCATCTGTAGCAGCCCGGCTTTCAACCTCAACCTTCAAGTTGACCTTGAGGCGAATTTTGTGTCCCTTTACGCGCCGTTCACATCGCCCCCCAAACTTCCCCACCAACGTCACGCGTGACCCACCGGCGCATCGGCGCAAGACAAAAGATGGGGCGGACCCCAGATTGCCGATACGCGCACAAAACCGCGTCACGACAACCCGGGGTCCGTCCCCCATTAGTTGTAAATATGCAGGTCAAAGAGTCGCTAGCGATGCGCCAACGGATGAGCCGCCAGGTAGACCTCGGTCAGCTGCGTGCGGTCGACATGCGTGTAGACCTGTGTGGTCGAAATGTCGGCATGTCCCAAAATCTCCTGTAGCACGCGCAGGTCGGCACCGCCCGCAAGCATATGGGTCGCAAAGGAGTGACGCAAGGTATGAGGATGAAGCCCCACCAGTCCCACCTGACGCCCGTATCGCTCGCATATGACGTGAACACTCTGACGCGACAGGCGACCACCGTTCTTATTTAAAAAGACTGCCGGCGTCTTTGACCCGCGGGCATGAGCGGCCAGGCGCCGACGCCCATCAGCAATATATTGAGCCATAGCCCGTGCGGCACTTCCCACGAGTGGGGCAAGCCGCTCCTTCGAGCCCTTGCCGCGCACCAGCACAAAGCCGTCGTCAAAATGAACGTCGCCCACATCGAGCCCCACCAACTCGCTCACGCGCAGGCCACATCCATAGAGCACTTCCAAAATGGCATGGTCCCGCAAACCCATCTCCCCTTCCGGGAAATCTTGGTCGAGGAGCGCCGAGACATCCCCTACCGAGAGACACTCCGGAAGGCGCTCCGCCTTTTTGGGCAGGCGCAGTGCAGCCGTCGGGTTTTGGGCGACGATTCCATCGCGAACCAAAAAGGCATGCAAACCTTTCACGGCCGCAACTGCACGCTCCACCGAGGCATCGGAGTAGCCCCCGTCGCGCCGATCACCGACAAAACCCTCTATTATCTGACGGTTCACGCCTTCAAAGGACTCAACACCGGCCCGCTCCAGGTAGGAACAGTAAGTCGTCAAGTCACGACGATATGCCGCGATCGTATTGCGCGCCAAGCCTCGCTCGACCGCAAGGTAATCAAGATACTCCCCCGTCACCGTATCGAGCAACGAGGGAGTATCTTCGGTATGTCTTTCGTTCGCTGACACCCTTAGTCCGTCGCGAGGTTCATGGGCGTCACCTGCAGGCGATCGACACCCTCGTGCTGGCCAATCGAGGCGCGCACGAACTCGCGGAACAGAGGCTGCGGCTTGGTCGGACGGCTCTTAAACTCGGGGTGGGCCTGGGTGGCCACATACCACGGATGCACGTCACGCGGCAGCTCGACCATCTCGACCAGACGCTCGTCAGGCGAAAGACCCGAGAT
Organism: Collinsella sp. HCP28S3_E9; assembly: GCF_052065455.1. Taxonomy (NCBI): domain Bacteria; kingdom Bacillati; phylum Actinomycetota; class Coriobacteriia; order Coriobacteriales; family Coriobacteriaceae; genus Collinsella; species Collinsella sp. HCP28S3_E9. Next base: position 3,822 of record NZ_JBQHTZ010000005.1, on the reverse strand, counting down.
AACCAAACCCGCGTCCTCGAGCTGGTCGCGGAAGGCATTGTTGAACTCAAAGCGATGACGGTGGCGCTCATAGACAAGCTCCTCGCCATAGGCCTCGCGCGCAAGGGTATCGGCAGTGAGCTTGCACGGATAGGCGCCCAGGCGCATGGTGCCGCCCTTCTCGGTCACGTCCTCCTGCGAGCTCATCAGGTCAATTACGCTAAACGGACCGTCCGGATCGAACTCGGAGGAGCTAGCGCCGGCAAGGCCGACCACGTTGCGGGCAAACTCGCACACGGCGACCTGCATGCCCAGACAAATGCCCAGATACGGAATCTTATGCTCGCGAGCAAACTCGGCAGCAAGAATCTTGCCCTCCAGGGCACGCTTGCCAAAGCCGCCGGGCACCAAAATGCCCGATGCGTCGCCCAGCACCTCGGAGACGTTCTGCTCGTCGAGGCTCTCGCCGTCGACCAGCTGCACGTCCACATGACGATCATAGAAAACGCCTGCATGATGCAGGGCCTCGATAACCGACAGGTAGGCATCGGGGAGCTGGGTATACTTGCCCACAACGGCGATCTTGACCTTGTCGGCATGGTGGTTGGCATGATTCTGTTTGCGCAGGAACTCGTTCCACTCGCTCATGTCGCGCTCGCGCGGGTCCAAGCCCAGTCGCTCGCAGATGCGCAGGTCAAAGTCCTGCTCGGCGAGCAGCTGCGGCACATCGTAAATACTCGCGCAATCTTCGTTGGTAAAGACGCAGTCGGTATCGACGTCGCAGAAGCTTGCGATCTTGCCACGGATGGCATCGTCGATATGGTGATCAGAACGCAGCACAATGATGTCGGGCTGAATGCCAAAGCTGCGAAGCTCCTTGACCGAATGCTGCGTGGGCTTGGTCTTGACCTCGTGCGCGGCGGCGATATAGGGGACGAGCGACACGTGGATGTAGCAGACGTTTTCGGGGCCGGCCTCTTTACGGTACTGGCGGATGGCCTCCACGAACGGCTGCGACTCGATATCGCCAATCGTGCCGCCCAGCTCGGTGATGACCACGTCGGAACCGGTCTGCTCCTCGATGCGGCGGAACTTATCCTTAATGGCGTTGGTGACGTGCGGAATCACCTGAACGGTGCCGCCTAAAAAGTCACCGCGACGCTCGCGGGCAATCAGGCTCTTGTAGATAGCGCCGGTCGTAAAGTTGGAATCACGGGTAAGATTCTCGTCAATAAAGCGCTCATAATGGCCCAGGTCCAGGTCGGACTCGTAGCCATCCTCGGTCACGAAGACCTCACCATGCTGAAACGGGCTCATGGTGCCGGGGTCGACGTTCAGATACGGGTCGGCCTTCTGCATCGTCACCTTGTAGCCTCGTGACTTGAGCAGACGGCCCAACGAGGCCGCGGTGATGCCCTTACCCAAAGACGAAACTACGCCGCCGGTTACAAACACATGCTTGGTCATATTGAATTACCTGCGCTTCCCGTAGAAGTTTTCCATTCACATCTTACGGGTCTTCATTGTAATACTCGAAAAGCAAGCCGCTCGCTATTTTTCACCCGCATGCCCGCATTTCTCCATCTCGAAACAAAACACCGCCCAAGTAGCTTTGGGCGGTGCAGGCTCGTCGAAACTGCCGTGTTGTTACCGATCGGCAGTCTCATCCTTCAACATATCTTGAACAAGCATGCCGGCACGAACACCCTTAAGGTACCACTCGCCTCGCCCGGTCAGGCATATGCCATTTGCAAGCTGGCCGCCATCATCGTTATAACGAGAAACGACCTCGATAAGGCCATCAGAATCCAAACGGTCGATTGCAGCGCGGGCACGATACGGCGAAACCCCTACGCACTCGGAGAGTGTCTTGCGCGAGAAACCGTACGGCGCACCGTTTCCCTTAGATTGCCGAGCGATCTCCATCAGCACCAGCACCTCGACACGCTTCATATCGTTGACACTCGCACGACCCTTGCCCGCCATGGCAGCCTCCTCAAACCGAGCACGAGCATCAAAAGCACCGCGCATGACCGGCGCATCCCTCGATGGCCGGTAACATCCATCATGGGTAGCCCCGCAAAGGATGTATCCACTGAGGTAATTGTATACCGCGCAAATCGCTTTTGGGCAGGTAAACGGCCTAAATTTCGGCAAATATAGCCCTAAAAACCCCTAAGCGCCGCATCGGGTGCGCACTCCGATGCGGCGTCTCATCTCAATCTTAGCGATGGAAGAAACCGCGGCGCTCAAACTTGGGCTCGCAGCACACGTTAATGCCCAGCTTGCGCAGCACCGTCTCGTCCGTAGGCGAGATAATCACGCTAAAGAAGGCGTCGCAGCCGCGCAGCTGCTCAAGACCCGAAAGAACACGAGTAGCCGTCTCGCTCGTGGCCGAGGTGATAGAGAGCGCCATGAGCGTCTCGTCGGTGTGGAGACGCGGGTTTTTGCTGCCAAGGAAATGCGTCTTGAGCTTGCTGATAGGCTCAATCGCCTCATCGCTGATGACCTCGAGCTCAAGATCGACGCCCGAAACATGCTTAAGCGCGTTCATGATGAGCGAGCTCGCGGCGCCCAGACGCGTTGAGGTCTTTCCGGTCACTACCGAACCGTCCGGCATCACCATGGCGCCCACGGGACCGCCCGTCAGTTGCTCCCTGGTGAGAGCAGCCGAGCGTGCCGGCGAATAGTTCTTGTCGATGCCGGCTTTTTTCATAATGAGTTTGAGACGGTCGACCTGCTCATCGCCCACGCCAGTACGGCGCACGCTTTCAACCGCGGCAAAATAGCGGCGCACGATCTCCATCTTGGAGGCATCTCGGCATGCATCGTCATCGGTAATGGCAAAACCGACCATATTGACGCCCATGTCCGTGGGGCTCTGATAGGGGCTCTCGCCCAAGATCTTTTCCATCAGGGCGCGAACAACCGGGAACGCCTCAACGTCTCGGTTGTAGTTGACCGTGGTCTTGTTATATGCCTCAAGGTGGAACGAGTCGATGATGTTGGCGTCATCGAGGTCTGCCGTGGCAGCCTCATAGGCAATGTTCACCGGATGCGTAAGGGGGAGATTCCAGACCGGGAAGGTCTCAAACTTGGCATAGCCGGCAGCGGTGCCATGCTTGTGCTCGTGATACAGCTGCGACAGGCAGGTGGCGAGCTTACCCGAGCCAGGGCCGGGCGCCGTCACGACAACGAGCGGACGCGTGGTCTCGACAAACTCGTTCTTGCCGTAGCCTTCATCAGAAACGATCAGGTCGACATCGTGCGGATAGCCCTCGATGGGATAGTGCAGCTTGGCGGGAATGCCGAGCGCGTTTAGACGATTGCGGAAGACGTCGGCAGCGGGCTGACCGGCATACTGCGTGATAACCACGGCGGCAACGGCAAATCCGTTCCCGCGGAACAGATCGACCAGACGCAGGACGTCCTCGTCATAGGTAATGCCCAAGTCGCCACGGGCTTTGTTCTTCTCGATATGGTTCGCATTGATTGCGATGATGACCTCGACGTCGTCGGCAATGCTCTTGAGCATGCGGAACTTGCTGTCCGGTTCAAAACCCGGCAGCACGCGGCTCGCATGATAGTCATCGAACAGCTTGCCGCCAAACTCCAAATACAGCTTGCCGCCAAACTGCGAGATGCGCTCCTTAATGTGAGCAGCCTGCAGCTCGATATACTTCGCGTTGTCGAAACCCTGGCGCATGTATGGCTCCCGTCCCGTTTCCATTTAATGTCCTAGGCGATTATAGCGGAGCAGACCCTCCCCCACCGACGAGGCCGGGGCAGCTAATTTGGGACGGGGCTTTTTTGACTACCCTTTATGTGGGGGTAGTCAAAAAA
>NZ_JBQHTZ010000004.1:0-140058 GCF_052065455.1 Collinsella sp. HCP28S3_E9 | reverse complement strand
CGGGGTCGTGGGATTTTTTGTTGGTGGTGCTGGGGCGTTTTTTTTGGGGAGTTGTAAAAACCCGGGCCAAAAAAACCCCCCCCGGCCAAAAATACCCGCCCCCAAACGCACTTCCCCTGCACCAGCAATGGCAACATCGCAGGTTGAGCATAAGTCAGCGAGCGCCGTCCAGAACGTACGAGTTGGCATGAAAAAGGCAAGGCATAGACCTTTTGGTCATGCCTTGCCTTTTGAATGGCAAATTGTCGTTCTGGGCGGCGCGCAGCGTCAACTGGTTGCGCGGTTCGTAGAACCGCGCAACATAAGAGCGCCCCCTCCCGCGCACGGAACGGGAGGGGGCTAAAGGTAGGAGTCTACCGGTGGGTTGACCCCACCGGACAGACGATGACCAAGTGATCCTCTACAGGATCGTCAAGGTTTCCGTGGGGCACCCGTTGGGTACTTAGATCAACACGCAGGCGACGGTCAGGATGATGGCGCAGACGACGGAGAGAACGACGATGAGCTTAAGGGCAAACTTGAGCCAGGTCGTCCACTCGATCTTGGCCAGGGCGAGACCGCCCATGATGGCACCGGAGGTCGGGGTGAACAGGTTCACGACACCGATGGCGGCGGAGAAGATCATGACCATGACCTCGGGCGAGAAGCCGAGCTTAACAGCCAGCGGTCCCATGATGGGCATGGAGACGGTAGCCATACCAGAGGTCGAGGGGATCAGGAAGGACAGGCCGAAGTAGACCAGGAAGCTCATGGGAGCGAAGATCACGCCGGACAGACCAGCCAGGGCACTGGCGGCAGCGTCGAGGACGTAGACGTCGAGACCGGTGTTGGCCATGAGGACGGAGATGCCACGGGCGAGGGCGATGACGAGAACAACGGACATCATGTCGGCAGCGCCGGTGATGAAGGTGTTAACGATCTGCTTCTCGGACAGGCCACCGATGATACCGATCAGGATAGCCATGAGGAAGAACCAGGTGGAAGCCTCGTCGAAGTACCACTGGCCAATGGGCAGGCCGGTGATCAGGGCAGACCAGCCCTGGACGACGGTGTTACCGTCGGCATCGTAGACAGCGCCAGCGTCAAAGAAGTTGGCGACGCCCTCGTTGAGGTCGGCCAGCGGAATGAAGCCGACGATCATGACGACGAAGGTGAAGGCGAAGGCGATCAGAACACCCTTCTGACGACCGGTGAGCTTGACCTCCTTGTTAACCTCGGAAGCAGCCTTGCCGTGAGCCTCTTCGGCGTCCTTGAGCTCCTGCATCGACAGGATGGTGGAACCCTTGTCAGCCTTGACCTTCTTGGCATAGCCCATGACGAAGAAGATGGAAATGGCCGTGGTAACAATCCACAGGACGGCACCGAGGCCGATGATGATGGACTGGTTGACCTCAATGCCAACGCCGGTCAGAGCGTCGACGGCAGCGCCGACGGCGAACGGGTTAACCGTGGAGCCCAGGCAGCCGCAGCCAGCGCCGAGCAGGACGGTAGCAGCGCCGACCATGGGGTCGAAGCCGGCAGCCATCATGGTAGCGGCGAGCAGGGCGTAGAAGGGAACGGTCTCCTCGCACATACCATAGGTGGTACCACCGAGGGAGAAGATGAGCATAAGGACAGGAACGAGCATGATCTCGTTGCCCTTAAGCTTCTGCACCAGAACGGCAATGCCGTTGTCCAGGGCGCCGGTCTCGGTCATCATACCGAGGAAGCCGCCGAGGATCATAACGAAGAGGCAGACGGGCAGAGCGTCAGCGAAGCCCAGGATCGGGGCGGTGCAGAAATCGCTCAGGCGGGCTGCAGTAACAGCGCCGCCGGACGTGCCGGAGACGATAACGGTAATCACTGCAACAATTGCCAGCAGAGCTAGAAGAATGGTGAACGATGAAGGCATACCGCGCTTTTTCTTAGCGGTCTCAGTCATGGTTCTCATCCCCCCTTCATAAATCATTTAACTTTCTCGCGCGAAGCGGATCTTCCGTGCCGTGCCCACCGCCCGACGCAAGATATTTACCAGACAAACCGCTCGGGGTGTGCAGCGATACACCCCGAGCGAAGTGCTTAAAGGCTCTTACTTGAGCGTTGCGTACATGACAGCCTTGATGGTGTGCATGCGGTTCTCGGCCTCGTCGAAAACCTTGGAAGCGGGGCTCTCGAAGACCTCGTCGGTGACCTCCTGCTCGGTAATGCCGAACTGCTCGCACTTCTCGGCGCCAATGGTGGTGTTGGTGTCGTGGAAGCTGGGCAGGCAGTGCAGGAAGATGGCACCCGGGTTGGCCATAGCCATGACCTCGGAGGTGACACGATACGGGGTGAGCTGAGCGATACGCTCGGCCCAGACCTCGTCAGGCTCGCCCATGGAGACCCACACGTCGGTGTAGATAACGTCGGCACCGGTGACGCCGTCCTTGACGTCGGTGGTCAGCTTGATGGTGCAGCCGTTAGCCTCGGCGATGGGCTTGCAGGCCTCGATGACGTCGTCAGCGGGCATGCACTCCTCGGGGCCACAGGCCACGAAATTCATGCCGAGCTTGGAGCAGACAACCATGAGGGAGCGAGCAACGTTGTTCTTGCAGTCGCCCATGAAGACGAGGGTCTTGCCCTTGATGTCGTAGTTGAAGTTCTCCTGGACGGTCAGGATGTCGGCGAGCATCTGGGTGGGATGCCACTCAGTGGTCAGGCCGTTCCACACGGGCACGCCGGACTTAGCGGCGAGCTCCTCGACGTCGTCCTGGGCAAAGCCACGGAACTCGATGCCGTCATACATGCGGCCGAGAACGCGGGCGGTGTCCTCGATGGACTCCTTCTTGCCCATCTGCGACGAACCCGGATCGAGGTAGGTGACGCCCATGCCCAGATCCATGCCGCCGACCTCGAAGGCGCAGCGGGTACGAGTGGAGGTCTTCTGGAAGAGCAGAACGATGTTCTTGCCCTCGAGATAGCGGTGCGGAACGCCAGCGCGCTTCATGTCCTTGAAGTTCTTGGAGAGCTTGAGCAGGTACTCGATCTCCTCGGTGGTGAGGTCGAGGAGCTTGAGGAAGCTACGGCCGGAGAGGTTAACACCCATGGTTCGTTTCCTTTCGAAAAATGAATTACGCAAGTATTCGTGTTGCCCGTTTGACGGGCGAAACCGGTGCGGTTGTAGGGGGACCGCACCGGAAACGGAAAGACTTAGAGGTCCTCGCGCCAGAAGGGCATGCTCATGCAGCGCGGGCCGCCACGGCCGCGGGAGAGCTCGGCGGAGGGCACGACGAGAAGGTCCAGGCCCTCCTTGTACAGCACGTCGTTGGTGACGGTGTTGCGGGCGTAGACGCAGATCTTGCCGGGCTCGACGCACAGGGTGTTGGAGCCGTCGTTCCACTGCTCGCGGGAGGCCGCGATCGGGTCGCCGCCGCCGCAGGGGATCAGCTTGACCTGGTCGACGCCGGTGGCGTCCTCCAGGACGTGCTCGAGGGTGTCCTCGATCAGGCGGATGTTCACGTCGCCCGGGTTCTTGCCGGCGGTCAGCTCGTAGACGCGCAGGGTGCCCATGATGGCGGGGTGGATCGTGAACTTATCGACGTCGATCTGGGTGAAGACCGTGTCGAGGTGCATGAAGGCGCGCGAGACCGGGATGTCGAAGGCCAGGATGCGCTCGACCTTGGAGTCGGAGTTCCAGAAGATGTTCTGGGCCATGACGTCGATAGCGGCGGCCTGGGTGCGCTGGGAGATGCCGACGGCGAGGGTCTTCTCGTTGATGTTCAGCACGTCGCCGCCCTCGGTGTGGAACTGGCAGTCGCGGCGGAAGTACAGGGAGACGTCCTTGTAGTCGGGGTGGTACTTGAAGACGTACTTGCCGTACAGGGTCTCGCGGTTGCGGGTGACCGAGTACATGCGGTTGAGGTTGACGCCCTCGCCGACGACCGCGAACGGGTCGCGGGTGAAGTAGAGGTTGGGCATCGGGTCGATGATCAGGTCGGACTCGGACTCGGAGTTGACCAGGGAGTCGAGGGTCGTGGAGGCCGTGAGGGGCATCTCGATCTCGGCCTTGGTCATGCCGGCCATGGTCTTCTTGACGAACTCGAGGTTGTCCTCGATGGAGTCCAGCTTCTCGCGGACGATCTGCGGCATGTGCTTCCCGCGGATGCCGGCCTCGGCGATGTACTGGTCGGTGAACTCGGCGCGGGCGCCGGGGACCTGGTCGAACACCTCGGCGACGAGGTTCTCGAGGTAGAGCACCTCGACGCCCTGGTCCCTCAGGATCTGGGCGAAGGTGTCGTGCTCCTGCTGCGCGACCTCCAGGAACGGGACGTCGTCGAACAGGAGCCGCTCGAGCTCGTCGGGCGGCAGGTTGAGGAGCTCGTCGCCGGGACGGTGCAGGCAGACCTTCCTGAGCTTGCCGATCTCGGAAGGCACGTGCAGACCTTTCGTCATGGCCTCCTACCTTTCTTTCGGGCCCTTGTCAGGGCCGATTCGTTAGCGCCCCTCCGTGTGAGGCGTTATTGCTGACGACATATTTATATCCAAAATCAACCCATACTTCCACCTTGCCCCCGAACGGTTTTTTATAGGGGGTGAACGGCATACACATATACTTCACGCATGGCACACTTCATCTTAATAAAGTGTATTTACGTGCTTAAACGCGTTTTCAATCCAAAAATCAAATGAAACTAAACTTTGTTAAACCACCCTCAGTTTGCATATTTCGCGCAACGATATGAATAGAATTCGCAATTCTTGCTGCATCTCAACCATTTTGAGTTTTATTCAAAAGAAAGTTCTTCCTATTCATTTTTTGCAAACAGATTACCGTTTACCAGACGTTGGATACCGTTCACCGGAAGCTTAGTATAAGGCCCGTCGAATACCCGATCGATCTTGCGTCTCCATTTGTAACAACTTGACTTTTCCGGCGGCAAAGACAAACAGACCCGCCCCCAAAAGGGGCGGGTCTGCATTCGGTACACCTAGGGCCAAGTAAGGTTTAGGCCTTCGCGGGCCTCAAGGGATTAGCAATCGAACTCGGCCAGTGCCTCGCCCAGAAGCCTCAAGCCCTCGCGAAGAACATTTTCGCTCGCGCAGTAGCCCAGGCGTGCGCCGCAGGGAAGCTCAAAACGGCTGCCGGGCACCAGCAGCACTCCCCTCTCGGACAACAGGCGCTTGCAGAACTCCTCGTCGTCCTCGGGAATATCAAGCCGGATAAACGAGGTAGACACGCCCTGCGGGGCCGTCCAGGAAACGCGATGTTGCGTATCGATCCAAGCCTGCACGATATCGCGATTGCCAGACACGATCTTGCGGTTGCGCTCGAGAATCTTGTCCTTGTGCTCAAGCACATAGGTCGCCAGGGCATCGTTGAACACGCCGCCGCAGATCATGGTGTAATCGCGATAGGTGCGGATGCGATTGGACACCTCTTCGTCGGCCACGACCCAACCCACGCGGGCTGCAGGCGTCGAATAGGTCTTAGACACCGAGTTGGTGACAATGGCCTTCTCATACACGTCGGCCATCGACATAAAGGACTCGGTGTTCTCGAGCGGCAGATATACCTCGTCACACAGCACGTAGGCGCCCACCGAACGGGCGATCTCGGCAATCTGACCGAGCGTATCGGCATCAAGCACCGTACCGATGGGGTTCGATGCGTTGTTGATGCAGATGAGTTTCGTGTTGGGACGCACCAGGCGCTTGAGCTCCTCGATATCGGGCTTCCAGCCGAGCTCCTCGCGAAGCTCCCAATACTCGACCTCGGCGCCCAGTGTACGCGGGATCTCGTAGAGCGGCGCATAGGTAGGCCACTCGGCGATGACATGATCGCCGGGCTCGACCACGGCCATGATGGCGTTGAGGTTGGCACCCGTGCAGCCATTGGTCTGCAAAATGTGATCGGGATTGACCTCGCGACGATAGAGCTTGGCGACCTCAGCCTTAAACTCCGGTGAACCCTCGATCCAGCCGTAGTTCATCTTCTCGCGGTCCAGGCGCTCGTAGAATGTGGCGCCGTCCTGCTCGTCGAGCGCGCGCAGCTCGCCCATGGTAAGCGAGGAGATCGTCGACTGGGCGATATCCCACGTAGCGCTCTTCTCCCAAACGTTAAGCCACTCCTCAACGCCGATCGTCTTGATATCCATGGTTAGGCTCCAATCGCTAGAACACGGGGATGATGCCGGCGAAGGTCATGGGAATCGAGATGATGCCCAAAAGGCAAAGAAGCCGACACCGTTGGGGGGGTATCAACGTGACTGCCCCTGGTCATATGGGCCGCCTTATCTGATGTTAATTAAGCTTCATTAAACAAGAATGGGGCGGTGCGAAAACCCGCACCGCCCCATTGGAAGACATCTAATGGCAGCTAGATGTTTGTATTAAGACCCGTACGGATCTTTGAAAACCTTAGAGGTCCTCGCGCCAGAAGGGCATGCTCATGCAGCGCGGGCCGCCACGGCCGCGGGAGAGCTCGGCGGAGGGCACGACGAGAAGGTCCAGGCCCTCCTTGTACAGCACGTCGTTGGTGACGGTGTTGCGGGCGTAGACGCAGATCTTGCCGGGCTCGACGCACAGGGTGTTGGAGCCGTCGTTCCACTGCTCGCGGGAGGCCGCGATCGGGTCGCCGCCGCCGCAGGGGATCAGCTTGACCTGGTCGACGCCGGTGGCGTCCTCCAGGACGTGCTCGAGGGTGTCCTCGATCAGGCGGATGTTCACGTCGCCCGGGTTCTTGCCGGCGGTCAGCTCGTAGACGCGCAGGGTGCCCATGATGGCGGGGTGGATCGTGAACTTATCGACGTCGATCTGGGTGAAGACCGTGTCGAGGTGCATGAAGGCGCGCGAGACCGGGATGTCGAAGGCCAGGATGCGCTCGACCTTGGAGTCGGAGTTCCAGAAGATGTTCTGGGCCATGACGTCGATAGCGGCGGCCTGGGTGCGCTGGGAGATGCCGACGGCGAGGGTCTTCTCGTTGATGTTCAGCACGTCGCCGCCCTCGGTGTGGAACTGGCAGTCGCGGCGGAAGTACAGGGAGACGTCCTTGTAGTCGGGGTGGTACTTGAAGACGTACTTGCCGTACAGGGTCTCGCGGTTGCGGGTGACCGAGTACATGCGGTTGAGGTTGACGCCCTCGCCGACGACCGCGAACGGGTCGCGGGTGAAGTAGAGGTTGGGCATCGGGTCGATGATCAGGTCGGACTCGGACTCGGAGTTGACCAGGGAGTCGAGGGTCGTGGAGGCCGTGAGGGGCATCTCGATCTCGGCCTTGGTCATGCCGGCCATGGTCTTCTTGACGAACTCGAGGTTGTCCTCGATGGAGTCCAGCTTCTCGCGGACGATCTGCGGCATGTGCTTCCCGCGGATGCCGGCCTCGGCGATGTACTGGTCGGTGAACTCGGCGCGGGCGCCGGGGACCTGGTCGAACACCTCGGCGACGAGGTTCTCGAGGTAGAGCACCTCGACGCCCTGGTCCCTCAGGATCTGGGCGAAGGTGTCGTGCTCCTGCTGCGCGACCTCCAGGAACGGGACGTCGTCGAACAGGAGCCGCTCGAGCTCGTCGGGCGGCAGGTTGAGGAGCTCGTCGCCGGGACGGTGCAGGCAGACCTTCCTGAGCTTGCCGATCTCGGAAGGCACGTGCAGACCTTTCGTCATGGCCTCCTACCTTTCTTTCGGGCCTTACTGGCCAAATGTATCAGCGCCCCTCCGTATGGAGCGCTGCTTGCTGACAGCTCTAGTTATATCCAATTTCCACCCGCAATTCCACCTCGCCCCCGAACGGTCAACAAACTACGATGAACGGTATATCGCATATGATTTCCCATGATGCACTTCAGTTTCATAAAGCAGATTTTCCTAGGTAAACGTTATTTTTCTAGGAAATCAAGATTGAACACTCAAAGTTATCCATGATTCAAAATTGCATAGCGAAAACGGTTTTCTGCATATAAATGACGCTTGTCCTCGATTCGACCTAAATTCGATTATATTCAGCTTGCTATCATTCTTATTCATACATTCTCACCAGTTGAGTGAGGATATAGATCGCTTGTTCAAAGCACCGGACGTTAGTGCTTCGGATCGTCAGCGTAATAAGTAGGTAAAGATACCGTTCGCGCGATACGTATGTGCCATAGGTCGACTAAATTGAGACAATAGCAAACAGTGTTAGGCTACCGTCCCTTTGGGGACTGAACGGACAGATGCATATGCCGAGCAAAATCGAAAAGAAGCAGAACGCCGCCAAGCTGCGCAAGAAACCGCGCGATTTCTCGTATACGCAAAATCGAGAGCTTAGCTGGCTGCGCTTTGATAACCGCGTACTCGACGAAGCCTTCGATGAGTCTGTGCCACTGTTCGAGCGCCTTAAGTTCGTCTCGATCTTCGAGTCAAATCTCGACGAGTTTCTCATGGTGCGCGTGGGCGGCTTGTCCGATCTGGCAGAGCTCAAAAAACAGCCCGTCGACAACAAGAGCAATATGACCGCCTCCGAACAGGTCGATGCTGTCATGGCAGAGCTGCCCGGGCTCCTTACCCGCTGGGAGTCGATCTTTAAGAGCATCGAGGACAAGCTCGACGCTTTGGGCGTTCACCGCGCCCGCATCGATTCGCTTACGCCCGAGGAACATACCTTTGTAACCCGCTACTTCCAGGCCTACGTATCACCGGTCATCTCGCCGCTGGTCATCGATCCGCGCCATCCCTTCCCCAACCTGCGCAACGGCGCGCTCTATCTGGCTTGTGGCCTGGACGGCATCACCGACGAGGAGAGCCTGCTGGGCCTTATCGAGATTCCCACCTCGATGAACCGCGTGGTCGAAATCCCCTCGCCCACCGGCACCTACTCCTACATTCTGCTCGAGGACGTCATCCTCGCCTGCCTGGACAGCTGCTTCGGCTCCTATAAGCCGCTCGACCGCGCGCTCATCCGCGTCACCCGCAACGCCGACATCGATCCGGACGGCGAAGGCGTCGAGGAGGAAGAGGATTACCGCCAGCACATGAAGCGCATCCTCAAGAAGCGCCTGCGCCTGCAGCCGGTGGTGCTCGCCGTATCGGGCTCGCTCGAAAAGCCAACGCTCAAGACCATCCGCAAAGCGCTCGAGCTTTCGCGCCGCTCGGTTTTTACCTGCGATATCCCGCTCAACCTGGGCTACGTCTTTGGCATCGAGGGCAAAATACCCGAGCATTTACGCAACGAGTTGCTCTTTACGCCGTTTAGGCCGCAGCCCAACCCCACCATCGATATGACCCGCTCCATCCGCGATCAGGTGCTGCAGCACGACAAGCTGCTCTTTTACCCTTACGAGACCATGAATCCGTTCTTGGACCTGGTGCACGAAGCAGCCTACGACCCCGAGTGCATCTCGCTTCGCATCACGCTCTACCGCGTGGCCAAACAAAGCCGCCTGTGCGAGTCGCTCATCGATGCTGCCGAAAACGGCAAAGAGGTTACAGTGCTCATGGAGCTCCGCGCCCGCTTTGACGAGCAAAACAACATCGAATGGGCCGAGCGGCTGGAAGAGGCCGGCTGCACCGTTATCTACGGCTCCGAGGGCTTTAAATGCCATTCCAAGATCTGCCAGCTCACCTATCGCGAGGGCATGGCGCTTACCCGTCTGACGCTTTTGGGTACCGGCAACTTTAACGAGAAGACGGCCAAGCTCTACAGCGACTTTATGCTCATGACCGCGCATCCCGGCATCGGCGAGGACGCCAACCTGTTCTTCCGCAACCTGTCGCTGGGCAACCTGCGCGGCGACTACCGCTTCCTGGGCGTGGCGCCCGTGGGCCTCAAGCCGCTCATCATGCGCGGCCTGGACCGCGAGATTCAGCGTGCCCTTGTCGGCGAGCCCGCCCGCGTGTTCTTTAAGCTCAACTCGCTTACCGACCGCGAGGTCATCGACAAGATCGCCGAGGCATCGTGTGCCGGTGTGCGCGTGGACATGATCATCCGCGGTATCTCGTGCCTCAAGCCCGGTGTTCCGGGCAAGACCGAGAACGTGCACGTGCGCTCCATCGTCGGACGCTTTTTGGAGCATGCGCGCGTCTATGCCTTTGGCGTGGACTCGGATATGATCTACCTGAGCTCGGCAGACATGATGACGCGCAACACCGAGCACCGCGTGGAGATCGCCTTCCCCGTGCTCGACCCCACCTGCCGCGCCCAGGTGCACGAGTACATGGGCATGCAGCTGCGCGACAACGTGAAGGCACGCAGTCTGACGAGTGACGGCACCTGGATTCCCGTGGAGCGCAAAGACGGCGAGAAGCCCTTCAACTCGCAGGAAGCTCTGCTGGAGCGTGCCTATCGCAACGCCGAGGCCGTCGCCAAGGCAGAACCTACGCTCGCATCCAAGCCTGAGCTCGAACCGCAGCCGGCCGCACCCGAGGTCCAGAAGGTTCAGGCAACCGTCATAGAGCCTGAGTCCGAGCCTGCTCCTCGGCCCCAACCGCAGACGGCCAACCCCGCGTCCGAGAAGGGCGCCCGCCGCGAGAAGCCCGCTGGCAAGACCAAGACCATCGAGCGCCATCGCCCCGGTCGCGTGCGCATGGGACTGGGCCTGATCGGCCTAGGCCTTAAGACGCTCATTACCGGCAAGACGAAATAGACGTTTGTAGAAGCGCCCCGTATTTGAGGAATACCCCAAATACGGGGCGCTTTTCACTGCTACCATGGTTGCGAACAATACCGCGAATGACAGGCAGGAACATGAAGCTCACCATAGAATCGATGACCTACGGCGCCGACGGACTGGCGCACGCCGACAACGGCAAGGCCGTCTTTGTGCAGGGCGCCGTGGCAGGCGACACCGTCGAGGCCGAGATCGTGCAGGACGGCAAGTCGTTTATGCGCGCCCGCACGACCGAGATTCTGGAGCCGGGCCCCGATCGCATTCAGCCCCCCTGCCCCTTCGTGGGCGTCTGCGGCGGTTGTTCGTGGGGCAATCTCTCGCGCACCGCGCAGCTTGCCGCCAAAGAGCAAAACCTGCGCTCCACGCTCGAGCGCATTGGCAAGTTCGCCCCCGAGCAGGTCAACGATCTTGTCCAGCCCATCCGCCACACCAAGGACGACTGGGGCTACCGCAACAAGATTGAGCTGGAGCCCACCCTCGTTAACGGCCGCGTTCGCCTTGGCATGCACGGCGTCGATCCCAGCAAGATCGTCACCGTAGATTCGTGCCCGCTGTTCGATAAGCGTTTTCCCAAGGCGCTCAAATCGGTCGTCGGCGCGCTCAACTATCTGAGCGGCAGTCACGATCTGGGTCTGGAGCGCGTGGGCATTCGCGCTTCGCGTCGCACCAAGGCGCTCGAGGTCGCACTTTGGACGCCCACGGGCTCCTTCCCGCGCTCGCAGGTCTCGCGCGTGTTGGCAGACGCCGCTCGCCCCACGAGCGTAGTGCGCGTCATGAGCAAGGGCGAGAAGAAGGCCCGCCGCGTCTCCAAGGTGGAGATGCTCGCCGGCGAGGGCTCCTGGACCGAGAACATCGCCGACGGCCAGATGCGCCTTTCGGCCCCATCGTTTTTCCAGGTCAACACCAAGGGCGCCGAGATTTTGATCGAGCTTGTCATGGAGGCGCTCGACCCGCAAGAAGACGAGCTTGCCATGGACCTGTACTGCGGCGCCGGCACCTTTACCCTGCCGCTCGCCCGCCGCTGTGATTTTGTTGCCGCCGTCGAGGCCTACGGCCCGGCCGTGCGCGACCTGCGCCGCAACCTCGAGATCAACAAGCTCGATAACGTCGATGTCATCGGCGGCGATGCCGTGCGCGAGTTCCCCGACCAGGATGCCGATGTCCTGGTAGTCGACCCGCCGCGTGCAGGTCTGGCACCCGAGGCAATCGACCTCATCGCCAGCACGAGCGCCCGCGACGTGGCCTACGTGAGCTGTGATCCGGCGACTTTGGCACGCGATCTTAAGCGCTTTGTCGAGGAAGGAACCTTCTCCCCCGTCAAGATCACGCCGGTCGACCTGTTCCCGCAAACCTTCCACTGCGAAACCGTCGCCCATCTCAAGCGCAACTAGACTGTTTGCCCAAGACCACACCCGATGATTTTTCTGGGACGGGGATAAAAATAAATTTGTTCCGAATGATTATTTAATCCCCGTCCCTTTTTAAACATTGGGAAATCGGGCGTGGCAAGCATAGGTCTTCGGGGTATAAGACGGCTAATTGTATGCCGCCTTACGAAAGGAACTCTCATGCCCAGCGTTGCCGTTCTCGCCGCCGATGGCTTTGAAACTATTGAATGCCTGACCATGGTCGACGTCATGCGTCGCGGCGGCGTGCGCGCCACGCTCGTCTCGATCATGCCCACACGCGAGGTCGTGAGCTCGCTGCAGATTCCCGTGACCTGCGATGCGCTCTTTGATGAGATCAACTTTGAGGAGTACGACTGCATCGTGCTGCCCGGCGGCCTGCCCGGAGCCACCAACTTGCGCGCCGACCAGCGTGTCTGCGATGTAGTCTGCGAGTTCGCCGCAACCAAGCACGTTGCCGCCATCTGCGCCGCCCCGTTTATCCTGGGCGAGCTTGGTCTGCTCGAGGGACACCGAGCCACGTGCTTCCCCGGCTTTGAGAAGAGCTTCCCCGAGGGTGCTTATACCGGCGAGAAGGTCACGCAAGACGGCAACATCATCACTGCCAGCGGCATGGCACAGTCACTTCCCTTTGCCTTGGAGCTGCTGCGCACACTCGCCGGCGACAAGGCCGTCGAGAAGGTTGCCGAGGGCATCCAGCTATGATTTTGGCTTCGCAATCGCCGCGCCGCATAGAGCTGATGCGCGAGGCGGGCTATGACGTTCGCGTAATTCCCGCAGATATCGACGAAACACCTTTTGATGGCGAAGCTCCGCTTACGCTTGTCGAACGCTTGGCACGCGCCAAAGCCGCTGCCGTTGCCTCCGAGCACGCCAAACCCAACGAACTGACTGTCGCAGCCGATACCATTGTCACCTTTGACGGGCAAATTTTGGGCAAGCCGGCAGACGAGAACGAGGCACGCACCATGCTCCGCGAGCTTTCGGGCCGCACGCACCAGGTGGCAACCGGCGTCTGCATCGTTAAAGCCGGCGACGCTGCAGCTCCGCATGCCGCCGAAAGTCTGTCGTTTGTCGATGTGACCGACGTGACGTTCTATGAGCTTACTGAGGAGCAGATCGGGCACTATGTTGCCTCCGGCGAACCCATGGACAAGGCCGGAGCCTACGGTATCCAGGGCACAGGCGGCCGCATGCTCGTGCATGACATTTCGGGCGACTTCTACAACGTGGTGGGCTTACCCATCGCTCGCGTCGCACGTGCGATTCAAAAACTCTCGTAATTGCATCTGGCGCTGGGTATCCCCCGGCGCCTACACTTTTGCCGTACCGTACGGATCCCGACCGAGCATAAGGCCCGGCGGAAAACCGATAGGAGAAAACATGGACACCCTGCTCGAAGCCATTGACGTTTGCGATATCGATGGCTTTTGCTTTGGCAACTATACAGACGGGGAGGCCGGCACCGGCTGCACCGTAATCGTGGCGCCCGAGGGTGCCACCGGCGGCGTTGACGTACGTGGTGGCGCTCCCGCTTCGCGCGAGACCGATCTGCTGCGTCCCGAGAACACCGTCGATAAGGTCCACGCCGTCTGCCTTTCGGGCGGTTCGGCCTTTGGTCTCGAAGCGGCAAGCGGCGTGGCCCGCGAACTCGAGAGCCGCGGCATCGGCCTGCCCGTCGGCCCCACGCAGGTGCCCATCGTGTGTTCCAGCTGCATCTTCGACCTCGCCTTTGGCGATCCCACCGTGCGTCCCGACATTGAGGCCGGTATCGCCGCCGTGCGCGAGGCGCTCGACCATACCCCCACCACACTCGAGCAGGGCAATGTAGGTGCCGGCACCGGCGCCACCGTAGGCAAGCTCATGGGGCCCGCCACCTGCATGAAGGCTGGCCTTGGAGCTGCTGCCGTGGCACTCGGCACCGTCAAGGTGGGCGCCGTGGTCTCGGTCAACGCCTGTGGCAACGTGGTCGACCCAACCACCGGCGAGTGGGTGGCCGGCATGCGCGCCGCAGCCGATAGCGACCAGATCGTCGACATGGAGCTCGCCGCCCTTGCCGCCGCCGGCTCTATGAAAATGCCACTCGACCGCACCAACACCACCATCAGCTGCATCGTCACCAACGTGGAGCTCACTAAGGCCCAGGCCACCAAGGTCTCCCAGATGGCCGCAGACGCCTATGCACACGCCATCCGCCCCACACACACCACCAACGACGGTGACACCATCTACACCCTTGCCAGCGGCAAGCTGGGCAGCCAGGCAAGCGCCGCCGTTCCCCTAGACCTGCTGGGCATGCTCGCCGTAAGGGCCCTGGAAACCGCCATCGTAAACGGAGCCAAAACCGCCAAAACATCCCACGGCATCCCCGGCGTTGCGAAGTAAACTAGCTCGTCCGGTTGCCCGGTTGGCCTTGGTTATGTTTGCTGCTCTACAGTCCTGGCTCGCACGAAGAGCACATTAAGTGCTCTTCGGCTCGTGCGGAACTCGCGACAAACATAACCAAGGCCAACCGGGTAACCTACTCAACAAGATCTCTTTCAGCCCAGGCCCCTGTGTACCGCGCGTCGAAGATCTTCAAATTCAGCTTGCTGACATAAAGCGGGACATAGCAGAGGGCCCCTGGTCCTTAACTTGATACGAGTTCCGCACGCAAAGGAGGCGCCAGTGGCGCCTCCGTCTTGCGCAGGACTGTTCGAAGTAGCAAGTTAAGGACCAGGGGTCCCCGTTACCCGAGCGTTTATGCACTAGTTGAATTTGAAGATCTTTGAGGCAAGACGGTATAGGCCGAGTGTGGTTTTGTCTCCAGCCCGCCCGTGCAGGTTGGTAAAGAAGCCGACCACACCGTAGCGCGCACGACGATACATACGCTCGTCGTAGGCCTTCAAATCACTCCACAATGTCGTCAGGCGCTCGTCGGCGCAATCCTCATCGGAAAGCTTGGTAAGCACCGAACAAATTGCCATCATCATGGTGAAATAGCCCATCATGTACGCGCGCAGACGCGACGACTCGACATCGCTGTACAGATGGAACGACTCCATCATAATGCGCGTCACGCGAAACTGCTGGTCCAGACGTTTGACCATCGTGGCCTCGTTGACGCTCTGGCCCTCGCGACCGATAAAGTAACGATAGAGGTCGATGTCGGCGTAGTACATGGTCTTGCAGCGCGGCAGCGGCACATAGGCGTAGATATTGTCGACATAGAACGTGTGCGGCGGCATAGGCAGATTGGACGCGCGCAGCACATCCGTGCGATAACACAGGCTGTGCATGAGCAAATTCTGGTCCAGACGGAAATGGCCAATCTGGTCCCAGGTAAAGATCTTTTTGCGCGGCAGGGCAAACTTGTAACCAATAGCGGTATGCGTACCCTCGTAAACCTTCTCGTACACATAGTTCGAGATAAACAGATCGACGCGCTGGTCGCGCTCCTCAAAGCCACGCAGAATCGAAAGCATGGTCAAAAGCGCCGCACCGTCGAGCCAGTCGTCCGAGTCGACGACCTTGTAGTAGGTGCCCTGCGCCTCGCGCAGGCCCGAGAGGACGGCCATGCCGTGGCCGCCGTTCTCCTGATGCACCGCGCGGATGATACCGGGGTAACGCGCCTCCCACTCATCGGCCTTAGCTGCCGTCTCGTCCTTGGAACCGTCATCGACGATGATGATCTCGATATCGGTGGCGTAATCGCTCCCCTCCAGAATGGAGGTGATGCAATGGTCCATGTCCTTGGCGGCGTTATACGAGGGAATACCGAATGATATGACTTTATGCATGGCAGGCGATAATCTCATCCGAAAGATCGAGGGCAGAGTTGGTCACGGCATCCATATCGTAGTAACGATACTCGGCCAGGCGACCCACCGGGTGGAAGTTCGTCAGGTTCTGGACGCGCTCAAGATAGCGCTCATAGAGCTCGCGGTTCTCGGGCTCCAGAATGGCGTAATAGGGCGTCTCACCCGAGCCGGGCGTATAGGCCTTGGAATACTCCTTCATGATGGTGGTCTTGCCGGGCAGGACCTGACCAGTCATGTTCTTGAACTCGGTGATACGCGTGTAATCCTCGCTCGTGGTGTAATTGACGGTGCCCACGGGCTGGAACTGGTCCATATCGAGCGTCTCGAACTTCATGTCGAGCGTACGGTACGGCAGAGCGCCCAAGTCGAGGTTGAACAGCTCGTCGAGCGGACCGGTGTAGACGATCTCGCCGCCATAGACCTTGCCGTCGATCTTGACGGTGGTCTCGTCGATCTCAAAGAGGTCGCGGGCGTCCACGTCGCAGAACACATCAATCAGATCGTGGTCGAGCATATGCTCGAACAACGCGGTATAGCCGTCCTGCGGCATGCCCTGGAAGGGAGCCTGCGGGAAATAGCGGTCATCGTCGCCCACAAAGACGGGAACGCGGCCGGTGATCGAGGGATCGATCTGGTCGGGCGTCTGGCCCCACTGCTTCATGGTGTAATGCAAAAAGACGTTCTCGTAGACGTAATCGGCGACCTCGGCAAGATCCGGGTCGTTCTTCTTGCGCAGCTCCATGATGGGCACCTTGACGTCCTTGCCAAAGGTCTCCACGAGCTTCTGATACAGCTCCTCGCCGCGCTCATCGCCAAAGGCGAGCTTGAGGCTCGCGTGGTTAAAAGGCACGGGCATAAGGGTGCCGTTGATGTTGGCGAGCACCTTGTGCTGGTAGTCCGTCCACTTGGTAAAGCGCGACAGAAAATTGTGGACGCGCTCGTTAAAGGTATGGTAAATGTGCGGACCATACTCGTGGACCAGGATCCCGGCCTCATCAAAGCAGTCGTAAGCATTGCCCGCAATGTGGCCACGGCGCTCCAAAACGGCAACGCGATAGCCGATGGTCTCGGCAAGACGGCGGGCACAAACGGCACCGGCATACCCGGCACCGACGACAATCATGTCGTATGCGCCGGCGTTAAAGCCTTCAGGCAGGCCTGAGGTAATCTGCATCGATACTCCTTGTCAAAAGCCACGGGCTCGTTAGCTGGGCTTTTCTCGAACATTCTTCGAGACATATTTATCAGAGCGATTATAGCGCTAATGCGTCCTATAATGAGCTTGCCACACAAGGAAAGCTCAAGCACCCCGGCGTACATATTTGAAAGGTAAACCCGCTAGCAGCGGGTTTATTCGTGGAAAGCCGGGTGCCTGGAGCTTAGCGAAACGCTTGTAAGGAGTAACATGAGCGATTTCCTAAACCGTATGAAGTCTGCCGCCAAGGCCGACCTTAAGACGATCGTCCTGCCCGAGGGCGAAGATCCGCGCACCATCATCGCAGCTACCAAGATCATCGAGGAGGGCTTGGCAAAGATCGTCATCTTGGGCAACCCCGACGAGATCAACGTTCCCGGCGCTACCGTCATCGACCCGCGCAATGCCGAGAAGCACGAGGAGTACGCGCAGAAGTTTGCCGAGCTCCGCGCCAAGAAGGGTGTCACCATCGAGCAGGCTCGCGCCCAGGTGATGGACGCCACCTACTTTGGCACCATGATGGTCAAGATGGGCGATGCCGATGGCCTGGTCTCCGGCGCCTGCCACTCCACCGCCGACACTCTGCGCCCCGCGCTGCAGATCCTCAAGACCGCCCCGGGCACCAAGCTGGTCTCGGCCTTCTTTGTGATGTGCACCGACACCCCGCAGTTCGGCACCGACGGCACGCTGATCTTCGCCGACTGCGGCCTCAACATCAACCCGTCCTCCGATGAGCTCTCCGAGATCGCCATCGCCTCCGCTCACTCCTGGTCCACCTTCATGGGCAACGTTGAGCCGCACGTGGCTATGCTCTCCTACTCCACCATGGGTTCCGCCGGCGGCGAAGTCGCCAAGAAGGTCCAGGAGGCCGTGAAGTTCTGCAAAGAGAAGGCCCCCGAGCTCGCCATCGATGGCGACCTGCAGCTCGACGCCGCCATCGTCCCCAACGTCGCCCAGCTCAAGGCTCCCGGCTCCTCCGTTGCCGGCAAGGCCAACGTGCTCGTGTTTCCCGACCTCGAGGCCGGCAACATCGGCTACAAGCTGGTCCAGCGCTTCGCCGGCGCCGACGCCTACGGCCCCATCCTGCAGGGCATCGCCAAGCCGGTTAACGACCTTTCGCGCGGCTGCTCTGCCGACGACATCGTGGGTGTCGTAGCCATCACCGCCGTCCAGGCTCAGATGGCTGAGTAGCGGACGTATCCCCTCGGGACCCTACAGGGTAAAGCTCTGAAAACGTCCTCGGACATGCATGAAGCCCCCGCTGCGCACTTCGTGCGGCGGGGGTTTCATGCGTCCTGCGGAATGTTTTCAGAGCTTTACCCTGTAGGGTCCCTGCCGCCACGTGGTGCTCAGGGGATCTGGAGTGGACGGCGGCTTGGCTACGAGTTGGGGCTGAGAATCTGAATGGATGGGTGCCGTTGCTGGGGGGCAAACGATGCGGATATGGTCACTTTGGATTTGAAAGGCTGATAGGGCCTCGGCGGTTGTTGTGCCGGAAAGCGTGTCCCGGTTTGAAGGCGGATTGCGGGATGTAGCTTCCACTTGGGGGCTGTTTGGGAAACTGCGGGACGGAATTTTGCTTTGTTGTGGGTCGTATTTTCCGCAACGTGCCTCAACCGGAAAGCGTGTCCCAGAATTTGTGCTCGAAACGGGATGGAGTTTCCGCTGTCCTTCTGCTAGTAAAAAAAGGCCTCCGGAGCTGTTGCTTCGGAGGCCTTTCGTTTACATGCAAACGAGCACGCTAGTTGTTCTTGGTCAGACGCTCGACGTCGTGGGCGATCATGTATTCCTCGTCGGTGGGGATGACCATGACCGTGACGGCGGAACCGGCGGAGCTGATGACCTGCGGGCCGTTGCCCACGGCCTCGCGGTTCTTGTTGTTGTCGATGCGCACGCCCAGCCACTCAAAGCAGTCGCAGAAGGCCTTGCGGATCGACCAGTCGTTCTCGCCGATGCCGGCGGTAAAGGTGATGGTGTCCACGCCCGCCATGGATGCGATCATGGAACCGGCCTGCTGCATGGCCTTGTAGGCGAACATGTCGAAGGCGAGCAGGCAGCGCTCATCGCCCTCGGAGGCGCGCGTGCGGATGTCGCGGGCGTCGTTGGAGATACCCGAGATGGCAAGCAGACCAGACTGCTTGTTCATCATGTCATCGACTTCCTGGTAGCTGTAGCCGCCCTCACGCTGCAGGTAGCACACGGTAGCAGGGTCGATGGAACCACAACGGGTGCCCATCATCAGGCCATCGAGCGGCGTGAGGCCCATCGTGGTGTCGCGGCACACGCCGTCCTCGATGGCGGCGAGCGAAGCACCGTTGCCCAGATGGCACGAAAGCAGACGGTGGCAGCGCGAGCCCAGAATCTCCTTGGCCATCATCCACTCGTAGCGGTGGCTCGTACCGTGTGCACCGTACTTGCGCACGTGGTACTTGTCGCACACGTCCTTGGGCAGCGCGTAGGTGTAGGCGACCTCGGGCATGGTCATGTGGAACGAGGTGTCGAAGACGGCCACGTTGGGCAGCTCCGGATACTTCTCGCGGCAATACTCAATCGCCGCGGCCTCGCCGTAGTTGTGCAGCGGAGCAAGCGGTGCCACCTCAAGGATCTTGGCCATAACCTCGTCGTCGACGACCGCGGAATCATCGAAGTGCCAGCCGCCCTGAACGATACGATGCCCAATGCCATCAATCGTAAAGTCGGTCTTCTCAAGCTCCTCGAGCACACGAGCGATAGCAGAGCGATGATCGGGGAAAGGGACCTCCTCGGTCTGCTTGGCGCCACCGTTCTCGGAGTGGCCAAAGACGCCCATGTCCGATCCGATACGCTCGCAGTTGCCCTTGGCGAAAACCTTGCGGGTATCGGTATCCAAAAGCTGATATTTAAGGCTTGAGCTGCCGGCGTTGACAACAAGTACGTTCATGAGACTCCTTTGCAGTGCAATACGGTCGACGCAGACCCCTTAAGGCGGCCGCATTTTAATAAGAGGTTATCATATCTTGATAAATAGCTATCAGCATATCGCCCAATGAGCGCAAAAGAGGGGCCGAACGGCGCTCGGTCGTCCAGCCCCTCCCCTCTTGCAATTACTTGCCGTTGACGATGCGCTCGACGTCGGAAGCGATCATGAACTCCTCGTCCGTGGGGATAACGAAGATCTTGACCTTGGAATCCTTGGCGGACAGGCACCAGGCGCCGTCGCCACGCAGGGCGTTGCGGGCATGATCCATCTTAACGCCCATAAAGGCCAGACGATCGGCCACGCCGGCGCGAACGGCCGGAGCGTGCTCGCCGATGCCGGCGGTAAAGACCAGGGTGTCCATACCGCACATGGAAGTGGCCATCTCGGCAGCCTTGGCGGCAATCTTGTAGACGAACATATCGAAGGCGAGCTGAGCCTCGGGGTCGCCGGCAGCGGCGAGCTCCTCGACGTTGCGGCAGTCGTTGGTCTTGCCGCCGGTCACAGCCAAAAGGCCGGACTTCTTGTTCATCATCTCGTCGACCTCGTCGAAGGTGTAGCCACCCTCGCGCTGCAGGTAGCACACGGTAGCCGGGTCGATGGAGCCGCAGCGGGTGCCCATCATGACACCGTCGAGCGGCGTCAAGCCCATGGTGGTGTCCATGCACTTACCGTCCTCGATGGCGCACAGGGAAGCGCCGGAACCGATGTGGCACACGACGACCTTGCGAGCCTCGCCGTTGGTCATCTCGGCAACCTTCTTGGAGATGTAGCGGTAGCTGGTGCCGTGAGCGCCGTACTTACGGATGTGCAGCTTGTCGCAGACGTCCTTGGGCAGGGCGTAGGTCTTGGCGACCTCGGGCATATTGAAGTGGAAAGCAGTGTCGTAGACCGTGACGTTGGGCAGGTCGGGATACTGCTCGAGGCAGTACTCGATAACGTTGGCCTCGGGGTTGTTGTGCAGCGGGGCGAGCGGAGCGACCTCGCGGATCTTGGCGAGGACGTCCTCGTCGACGAGGGAGGAATCGCCGAAGTACCAACCGCCCTGAACGATACGGTGGCCGATGCCCTCGATCTTGACGCCGTTGGCCTCGAGGTCCTTCAGGACGACCTCGATGGCGACCTTGTGGTCGGGGAACTCGATGTTCTCGGTCACCTTCTTGGAACCGTTGGCAGCGTGGGTGAAGGTACCGCCGGTAAAGCAGACGCGCTCGCAGGAGCCCTTTGCGGACACCTTGTGGGACTTGGTATCGATGACCTGATACTTAAGGGTCGAAGATCCCGCGTTGACGACCAGAACGTTCATGTGTCTCCCTACTAACAGGCGGTGTGGCGCCGCCAGGTTACATACGCTTCAATAATAAACCCAAACGCCCTCGCGCTCGGGTTTATTGCGTTGATATATAAGTTATCGGTGCCTAAGCTTTCGCCTCATCCCACGGAAGAAGCGTCCTCAGATGAGGTTCTCGCCCAGGTTCTTGCCGCCGAGGACATGCATGTGGAAGTGCATGACGGTCTGACCGGCGTTGACGCCCTTGTTGGAGATGACGCGGAAGCCGTCCTCCAGGCCCTTGGCCTTGGCTACCTCCTGAATGGCGTGGGCCATGGCGCCCATGGTCTCGGCAGGTACGTTGTCGGCGATGTCGCTGTAGTGCTTCTTGGGAATCACGAGGGTGTGGACCGGCGCCTGGGGGTTGAGGTCGTCGAAGGCGATGACCTGATCGTCCTCATAGACAACGGTTGAGGGGATCTCGTGGTTGGCAATTTTGCAGAAGATGCAATCACACATGGTTGGTTCCTTTCTCACAGACCAAGGTAGTCTTTTTGGGACGGGGCTTTTTTGACTACTTTTTCGCAAGCGCAGGCACCTGGCGAGCCGTCGCGCAAGGGTAGTCAAAAAAGCCCCGTCGCAAAAAGACTACCCCAAAGTGGGCTGCGGGATGGTTAGAACGAGAGGTTGTCGTCGGTGTTGGCGGCTTCGCCGTCGGCGAGCACGTCGTTGCCGTCGACATCCTTAAGAAGCACCGAGACCTTCTGCTCGGCATCGGCCAGGCGGGTACGCAGGCTCTTGAGAAGCTCGACGCCGCGGGTGTAGCTCTCGAGCGACTCCTCGAGCTCCATGTCGCCCGACTCCAAGCTGCGGATGATGAGCTCCAGCTCCTGCGAGGCCTGCTTGTACGTAAGCTGCTCGACCGGGGTCTTCTCTGCCATATCTGTTTCCTTTCCTAAGGGTTTATCGCTATGAAAGGCGGCCTACTCGACCGTATTGACCGTTGCCGCCACGTTGCCGTCCGCCATGCGCACGCGAATAGCGTCGCCCGGCTTAAAGGTCTTGGCGCTCGTAGCCACACCGTCCTCGCTGTACGCGATGGAGTAACCGCGGGCAAGCACCTTGAGCGGCGACAAGGCATCGAGCGACGCAGCAGCTCGGCCCAGGTCGGACGCGGGCTTGCTGAGCATCGTGCGCCCCTGATGCTCCAGACGGGAGCTCGCAAGCGTGAGCGCATGGCGCTTGCCATCGAGCCCCGAGGTGCTTGCGATCAAGCGCTCGGGCAGGCGCTCAAAGTCGGAGCGGAAGGCCCCAACCGAACGCGTTATGGCGCCGGACAGGCGATCGGCCGTCAGGGCAAGCTCAGACTCGCGACGCTCGACCATAAACGTTGGATCGTTGAGGCACGGGCGGCACGCGGCCGCATCGAGCGCATCGCCCAGACGAGCCGTATAGGTGTCCCAGGCACGACGACCGCGCTGGTCGAGCATTTCCAGATCGACCTGATCCGACCCGATCATCGAAGCCATCGCGGCGCCCAGACGCTGATGGCGCGTCTCGAGCACATCGGCCAACTCCGTCATAGCCGGCGCCACCGATTCGGCCGCCGCCGTGGGCGTGGAGGCGCGACGGTCGCTCACCATGTCGCAGATCGAGGTATCGGGCTCATGCCCAATGCCGGTCACCACGGGCACAGGACAAGCCGCCACCGCGCGGGCAAGCTCCTCGTCGTTAAAGGTCATGAGGTCCTCGAAGGAACCGCCGCCACGCACCAGCAAAATGCAATCGGGCGCCGGCGTAATGGAAGCGGCGCGACGCAAGCCTTCAATAAGCTCTGCCGGCGCACCCTCGCCTTGAACCTTGGCACCCACGCAAACGAGCTCGACGAGTGGGTTGCGACGACGCAATGTGCGCTTGACGTCATCGATTACGGCACCCGAAAGCGAGGTGACGACCGCCACACGCGAGCAGAACACCGGGATGCGGCGCTTGCGCGCTTCGTCCATCAGGCCCTCGCGGCTCAGCTTTTCGGCCAGTTGCGCCACTTGTTGACGCAGCAGACCCTCCCCCGCCAGCGAAAACGAGCGGGCGACAAAACTCATGCGGCCCGTGGGCTTATAGAGATTGAAGCTACCCTTAAAGCTCACCTGCATGCCGTCGCGCAGATCGAACGTGCGCTTGAGATAGGCACCCTTCCAAATGATGCAGTCAACGGCGGCCGAATCGTCCTTAATCTGGAAGTAGCAGTGGCCGCTTCGGGCATTGGGGCCACGAAAACCCGTGACCTCGCCCAAGACACTCAGCTGCGGAATAGCATCGAGTGCACCGGCGGCGATCTCCACCGCCTGGCTCACGCTGAGTTCCTTGCGCTCCCGATCGTCCGAGCCGTCAAACTCGGCGGAAACGGCATTGCCGGTTAGATTCCAGCCTGCCACGCAGCCTCCTTTCGTTATCGTGCACAAAGGCTCCAGCCCTGCGCAAATTCAAGTCCAACACATAGTACAGCGCCGCGGGGACACAAATCCCCGCCGCGCCTGTCAAGCCAATTTGTTATCGGTTGGAGTTTCTGTTGTAGCGAGCCATCAGGTAGAGCAGCTGAATGATCGAGGTGAGCGCTGCGGCAACATAGGTAAGCGCGGCTGCCGTCAGGACCTTCTTGGCACCGTTGACCTGCTTGGAGCTCATCCCCGACCGCTCGATATACGCCACGGCGCGGCGGCTGGCATCAATCTCGACCGGCAGCGTAACCAGCTGGAACAACACACTAAACGAGAAGAAGATCAGCGCGAGGGTCGTGAGTCCCGCGATGTTCATAAACAGGCCCAAGAGCAACACGATGGTCCAGGTGTTCTGGGTAAAGTTGACGACCGGGACCAGGGCAGTGCGCACCTTCATCATGGCATAGCCGCTTTGGCGCTGGGCGGCGTGGCCCGCCTCGTGGCAGGCGACGGCAACGCTTGCGACCGATCCGCCCGAACGGTTGGCATCCGAGAGATACAGGTTGTTATCCTGCGGGTTGTAATGATCGGTGAGCTCACCGGCAACGCTCTTGATACCCACGGCATTGCAACCGCTGGCGTCGAGCATGCGGCGCGCAACCGCAGCGCCCGTGTCGCCGTCCGAGCGAACCTTGGACCAGGTTTTATACGTCGAGTTGATATAGCTCTGCGCGGCAAGACCGAGCACCGTACAAACAAGGACGACCAGCAGGTACACCGGGTCGATGCCAAAGCCATAACCATAGTAATAGGGCATGCGAATTCCTCCGAAACGAGTTACACGTTGGAGGCATTCTACCCACTCGCCCAGCCAACGAGACAGCATCGATGTTTTGGCAATGTCAGCGAAAACGGCCGAGAGCGAGCAAGGTGACGTGAAAGAGAAGCGACGCGTACTTTGGTACGCGAGCGACGATTGAACGTCAGATTGCCGCTCTCGGCCGTTTGCAGCGTCGAGCTGTTACGCGGTTTGGTAAAACCGCGTAACCATATACCTACAGGAGCTCGATTTTGCCGTCCTTCACCGTCAACCCCATGTTGCCCGAGAGCAGATCGTCCAGGCGCGAGCCCACGAGCTCAAAGCGCCAACCTTCGCGCAAAGGGCTCTGCTCGGGATGCTCAATATAGTCGGCCAGGTCATCGCGCGAGGCAATGACCGAGGTCGCCACGCCCGAACGCTCGGCAACCAGGCGAATGAGCGCGTACATGAGATCCGTCACGCTCTCCAGCTCCGGAGAGATCTGGCGATGTCCGCGCACCATGAGCGGCAGGCGATCGTGCGGGCAGCTCGCGCCGCGCTTGATGGCCATGAGCGCGCCGTCCACATCGCGCTCCCCCAGTTGATCGGTGCCGCGGATGCTGCGGAACTCCTCAACGCGCACGGGATTGCGCTTGACGAGCGCCAGCAGCGTATCGTCGGACATGACCCACTTGCGCGGGATGTTGCGGCGCTCGGCGCGGTCCTCGCGCCAGGCGGCAAGCTCGCGCGCAATGCCCAGCTGATGGCGGCTACACGAGTTGATGCGCTTGACCTTGCGGAATGCCTCATGCCGGTCGGCGCGGTAGTGCGACTCGTCTGCCAGCGGGCGCAACTCGTCGAGCACCCAGTCCACGCGGCCAAGCTCGCGCAGGCGGCTCATCATCTCGGTATAGGCGACGATCAGATACTTGACGTCATCGATCGCGTACTCAATCTGCTTATCGCTCAGCGGGCGGCGCGACCAATCGGTCAGCGACTCGGTCTTGGGCAGCGATACGCCGCAGAACGTCTGAACGAGCGCGCCGTAGGAAATCTGCTGGCGCTCGCCCAAAAAGGCGGCGGCGACCTGTGTGTCAAAAATCGGTCGCGGCAGCGCGCCCACAGTGTGGAGCATGACCTCCATATCCTGCGAGCAGGCGTGGAAGACCTTGACCACGCTCTCGTCGGCCATAAGCTCGGCCAGCGGCGATAAGTCGTCGATCACCAACGGATCGACCGCGACGCTCTCGGCAGGGGTGGCAATCTGAACCAGGCACAGGCGCGGATGAAACGTGCGCTCGCGCAAAAACTCGGTATCGACGGCAATCGCGTCGAACTCACGAGCGCGCTGACAAAAGTCGAGTAGAGCCTGATGTGTGGAAATGTACATATCAACCCATCGAATAAGGTTAGGCCCGAAAAACACGGGTAGGATATCGGCATTGCCCTACAACTATACTCGGTTAGTCACAGAACGGGAACGTAAGTATGCGCTGCCTTATCATCCACAACCCGGCATCGGGTCCCAGCTCCGATGAAATCTACGCATTCACGCACGCTCTTGCACAGGGCGGCGACGAGGTCGTAATGCGCTTTATCGGCGATGGCATGGAGCCCGAGGACGCGGTAGCGGACGTTCGTGAGTTCGACCGCGTAGTCGTTTCGGGCGGCGACGGCACCGTCTCCAACGTGCTCGACCAGATGCGCGGGTGCGGTGTCCCTACGCTCATCTTCCCCTCCGGCACAGCCTGCCTGTTCTTTAACAACATCGGTAATGCCCCCGAGGCGGCGGCGCTTGCCAAGGCTTGCCGCGCCGGCCGCACGGTCAAGGTGGACATGGGTGAGCTCTTTTGGATCGACGAGAACGGTAACGAGAAGCGCCACGGCTTTATCATCATCGCCGGCTCGGGCTTCGACGCCGAGATCATGATGAAGGCCGCCCCCACCAAAAACGACATTGGCGAGATCGCCTACTTCCTCTCCGCGCTCGCCACGCCCAACCCCACGGTGGCGCACTTTACCATTGAACACGACGGCATGGTCGAGGAGCTCGACGGCATCTGCTGCATGGCGGGCAATACCTCAGTCATCCAAAACGACATCAACCTGTTCCCCAGCTGCCGCATGAACGACGGCATGGTCGACATCGTCGTTATTGAACCCGTGCGCACGGTGCAGCTGCTCCCCACGGTGATCACCGCCGCGCTCGACCCCGCCGGCAAGGTGCTCGGCCGCCCGCAGTTTAAGATTATCCAGACCAAGGAAGCCAAGATTACCTGCACGCCGTCGCTGGGCATGCAGTTCGATGGCGAGATCATCTCCAGCAACTCCGGTGTCTTTGGCGCCCGCGCGCTTCCGCAATGCCTCGACCTCATCGTCGACGAATTCTCACCACTCGGAAAATAGGAGAACCCCGTGAACGACAACCCTATCCTTGGCTTTATCGTCATCGTTCTGGCCCTGCTCGTGGGCTACGCCATCAACCTGATTCACCGCCGAAAGAAGTAAATCCACATTGGTATGATATTCATCCAATCACCGAGGAGAAGTCCAAGGGCAACAACATGGCCGCCATGGGTGTTGGCGCCATCATCATCGGTGTCTGTGGCTTCGTGATCTATCGTCGCAAGAAGGCCTAAGAACCCCACACCTTAAGGCGCGGGCGGAATGGCCAAGGTCGCCCCCCGCTCAGCCCGCCCCTTCGACCGGCGGGAAACGTCGCTGAAATCTTTCAAAAAAGATTCCCCGCAAACACTTTGCTGTGCTATAGTGCAACGCAACAGAAACAAGGTGCGACTGCGCCATGGCATCACGAAAGGAGCCACCAAGATGAAGAACGCGATGAAGTCCCTCAACAACTGGTGGTGGCGTGATGCGAATACGATCGGTCGACAGTGAGTCCCTCACGCCTGTTTTTGCGCTCTAGGTGATTGAAAGGCCTCCGGTTTCGACCGGGGGCCTTTTTCTATCTCGAGCCCGATCGCATTCGCATCACGCGCCTCCGCTTTTCCCTTGCACTCCCC
The DNA here is from genome assembly GCF_052065455.1 of Collinsella sp. HCP28S3_E9. Classification (NCBI taxonomy): domain Bacteria; kingdom Bacillati; phylum Actinomycetota; class Coriobacteriia; order Coriobacteriales; family Coriobacteriaceae; genus Collinsella; species Collinsella sp. HCP28S3_E9. The sequence goes on along the minus strand of NZ_JBQHTZ010000004.1, from coordinate 112,573 downwards.
TTCCGAAAGGATTTTCAACATGTCTCAGAACACCACCGCCCAGCCCCGCACCGTCCAGACCACTGACCGCGGCAAACTCGATATCCGCGCCCTCGTCCTGCTCGCCATCCTGCTTGCCGCCGGTTTCGTCCTCAACATGACCGTCTCCAAGTTCTTTAGCGGCCTCACCGGAGGCTTCCTCTCGCCCGAGTTCATCATCGCGGCTTTCTGCCTCGAGATTCTCATCGTCAAGCCCAACATCGGCCAATCCGCGATTATCGGCCTCCTCGCCGGCGTGGTAATCCAAATCACCGCCTCCGTCAAGGGCCCCGACCTGATCGCCGAGCCCGTCGCCGCCATGGTCATGGCTCTGCTCGTCTCCGTGCTCGCCGACTCCAAGGTCAAGGGCCTGCTCCCGCTCGTCAGCACCTTTGTTGTCACCTTCATCTCCGGCATGATCTACGCGGCGATCTTCTCCTTTGGCGTCATGAACAACCCGGCTTTCATGGGCGTCATGGCTCCTGTCGTCGTCGCCACCGGTGTTGCCAACGCCATCATCGTGACCGCCCTCTACATCCCCATTAAGAAGGCCCTCAAGCTTAACGACTAAGTAGCTGACAGGCCACACGCAGGCACCGCCGTCTTCAACGCCATCCTGGTCCAGGCCCTCAGCGTTCCGCTCAAGAAGGTCTTCTCCAAGTCCAAGTAGTAATACTTGCTACCATGTAGACCGCCGGTCGTTTTGCGGCCGGTGCTCTTTTACGATAGAAAGGCCCCCATGAGCTCCAGCAATACCATCATCAAGCTCGATGACGTCTCATTTTCCTATGGGCACGAGGCGCAGAATGCCCTCGATCACGTCTCACTCGCCATCGAAAAGGGTGAGTTTGTGGGCGTCATCGGCCCCTCAGGCGCCGGCAAATCGACGCTTGCCGCCGTTATGAGCGGAGCCATCCCCCACCATTACACCGGCCAGCTCTTTGGAGCCACGCTCGTCGATGACCGCGACACCTGCGAGATCACCCTCACGGATATCTCGCGCGTGGTGGGAAGCGTGCTGCAGGACATCGATGCCCAGATGGTTGCGCCCATCGTTGAAGACGAGATGCTCTTTGGCCTCGAGAACTTTGGCATACCGCACGATCAAATCGAGGAGCGCATCAGCCAGACGCTGACGACCGTCGGCATTAGCGACCTGCGCCACCGCGAGATTGCCACGCTTTCGGGCGGGCAGAAGCAGAAAGTCGCAATCGCCGCGATCATCGCCATGGCGCCCAACGTGCTCGTGCTCGACGAGCCCACGGCAGCGCTCGACCCGGCAAGCTCCACGCTCGTTTTTGACACGCTGCGCCAGATCAACCGCGAACACGGCATCACCGTGGTTGTTATCGAGCAGAAGGTCGCGCTGTTGTCGAAATACTGCAGCCGCGTCCTCGTCATGGCAGACGGCAAGCTCGCGTTTGACGGCGAACCCCACCAGGTCTTTGCCCACGCAAGCGAGCTGCGCCAGATGGGCGTCGACAGTCCCCGCGTCGCGCGCATCGCGAACAGCCTGGCAGAAGTGGGTCTGTTGCCGAGCGATCAGGCGCCCTGCCTCAATGTTTCCGAAGCGCACCAGCTTATCTCGTCCTTACTTGCGGATGCAACGAGCAAGGACGCGCCCGCCGATGTGCCCGAGACCTCTCCCCATATCCCGGCGGTCCCCCGCGGCGTTAATCAGGAGCCAGTAGTCGAACTCACCGATGTGACCTTTGCCTACCCCCATGGCGGTGCCTCGGTCAGCAACCTCAACATGTGCGTCTATCCCGGCGAGCTCGTAGGCATCATCGGCCAGAACGGTGCTGGCAAGACCACGCTCACCAAGCTGTTGAACGGCCTTCTGCATCCAGCGTCGGGAACCGTGCGTATGGCGGGGATGAACACCGCCGACGTCCCCACCAGCGCGATCGCTGCAAAATGCGCGACGCTGTTCCAGAACCCCGACCGCCAGCTCTGCCGCGACACCGTACTCGACGAGGTTGCCTTTGGTCTTGAACTGCACGGTGTCGGCACCGACGAGGCCCGCCAGCGTGCACGGGTGGCGGCGGAGCGCTTTGGGCTCCCCTTGGACGAATCGCCGTTCTCGCTTTCGCGCGGACAGCGACAGATGGTCGCCCTAGCGTCCGTGGTTGTGCTCGATCCACAGGTGGTTCTGCTCGATGAGCCCACGAGCGGCCTCGATTACCGCGAGTGCATGACCGTGATGGAGACGGTGAGCGAGATGGCCGAGCGCGGCTGCGCCGTGATCATGGTGTGCCACGACATGGAGGTCGTCTCGGACTTTGCCCAGCGCCTGGTAGTCATGGCAGACGGACGCATCCTCGAGCGCGGCGACGCGAACCGGATCTTCGCCGACGATGCCCTCATGCGCGCCGCCTACGTGGAGCCACCGCAGGTTGTGGCCCTGTCCAAAGAACTCGCGCGCGACGTTTCGCCCCGATTCGCCGGAATCAGTCAGGTCTCCGATCTGGTCGACCTGGTAAAGGAGATGCTCAAGCATGACTAACGTGATCGACTACGTGCCCGGAGACTCACTGCTGCACCGGCTGAACCCCGTGACCAAGCTAGCCCTGGCCGCGGCTATTATCTTGGCGACCTTCCTCGGCGACACTTATGTGCTCCTGATCGCCCTGCTTGTGCTGACTTTTATCTTGGGCATCTACGCCAAATCGACCGCAGGCCTAGTCTCGCTCGTCAAGCTCATGGTGCCGCTCTCACTAATCATGCTGGTCCTGCAGACCGCCTTTATCCGCACCGGAGCCCCCATCTTTGCCTGGATTACCACAGATGGTCTTATCACCGGCACCAAGGCGGCGCTTCGCCTGCTCGGCGTGGCGCTGCCGCTCATCCTCATGCTCACCATCACGCAGCTCGGCGATCTCGCTAACGCTTGCGTGGAGGTGCTGCACGTGCCGTACCGCTATGCGTTCACGTTTACCACGGCACTGCGCTTTGTACCGGTCTTTAGCCAGGAGATGAACGCCATCATGGAGGCGCAGACCGCGCGCGGCGTTGAATACGACACCAAGAACCCCCTCAAGAAGATCCAGCTCATGCTACCGCTCTGCGTGCCGCTGCTGGTGAGCTCCGTGGGCAAGACCGATGCCACTGCCCTGGCGGCCGAGCAACGTGGCTTTTATCTGCGTACGCGCGCGAGCTCGTACAAGCGCTATCCCATTAAGGGCATGGACATTGCCATACTTATTGCCAGCATTGCCCTCATCGTCCTCGGATTCTTGTTCTAACCTGCCAAAAAGGGACAGGTTTATTTTGGTCGGTTTTATATGGGCAAATGTCAGTCTCGTCCTTTAAGCTCCAGCACCAAGCAGCAACCGCAAAATGCAAAAGGCCTCGGCTCGCACAAACGAGCCGAGGCCTTTACTGTTTTCCCAGATAAAACCTACCAAAATAAACCTGTCCCTTTTTGGCAGGTCGAGGGCTACAGGCGGTAGGGGGCGCCGCTGCGGATGATGGACTCGCGTACCAAAACGTCCATGGCGTCGAGGGCGATCTCGGGCATCTCGCGATACTTTTGCAGCACCGAAAGCTCCGTGCAGGCCAGAATGACGCGGTCGCAGCCGCTGCGGGCAAACTCCCACATCACTCGGTCAAACTTATCCATATCGGGCTCGCGTCCTGCCTTCACGTCATCGTAAATAAGCGACATCACATCGGCCTGGCGCTTCTCGCTGGGATAGACGACTTCGACGCCCGCCGCCTCGCACTCGCGACCGTAGACGCCGGCACCCACGGTGCCATCGGTACCCATGATGCCGATCTTGCGCACCGGCTCGGCCGGCATGCTCAAGTTGGGGTCGAACTCACACTCCCCCATCACCACGCCGGCAAGCGCATAGCGCACCGACTCGCGCGGCATATGGATGATGGGGACCGAGGTAAACGACTGAATCTGATCGTAAAAGTAGTGCGACGTGTTGCAGGGAATGGCAATGTGCGCGCAGCCCAGCGTCTCGAGCGCCTGCGCGCATTCCTTCATGGTCGCCAGCAACTCGGTGTGGTCGCCGGTCTTAATGGCCAGTGTGCGGTCGGGCATGGTCGACTTAGAGAGCACCACCATGTCGATATGTTCCTGATCGCGGGCGGCTGCCGTGTGACGCACCACCTGGTCGTAGTAATACGACGTGGCCTCGGCGCCCATACCGCCGATAACTCCCAGCTTTTCCATCGCCGCCTCCTTGGTGACGCTCGCAGCATTGCGCGTATCATACCCGCGCCCGTCCGATACAAACCGGGCGGGCGCGACGTTCATCCTATTTGTAATACGTCTTAAACAGCTTAAAGTGACGCAGCTTGGTGTGCCACATGCGCAGCCAGCGGTTAAAGACAAAGTCGCCCTTCATAAACGAGGGGTCGGCGGCCTTACCCTCCTTGACCAGGCGATGCGCCTTAGCGCGCAGCTCGGGATCCTTGACGTATTTATCGACCACGCCCATGGGGACAACCATCCACAGCGCCTCGTTCTGCGCCGTCACAAACTCGGGCTCAAACGGGCGGTTGTACACATACTCGTCCACTACGTACTTGGCAACGTTAAAGCCACTGTTGGTGACGTAGTAGTTACTGCGGCCCTGGCGAGTGTTGAAGTCGAAGAACTTAAACGAACCGTCGCGCTCGTCGTATTTGACGTCAAAGTTGGAGAAGCCCGTAAACTTGAGGTCCTCGAGCAACTTGCGCACGCCGCCCATGAGCTCGTCATTGGGCTCGGTGATGATGCAGGCGTGGTTGCCAACGCCGTGAGGCTGGTGCTCCTCGAGCAGCACGTGGCCCAGGCACATCATGCGCACCTTGCCGTTGCGGTCGGAATAGCTGGTAAGCACGCGCATGTACTCGTCGTTGCCGGGCACGCGATCCTGCAGGATCAGATCATCGGTGTAGCCACTCGCGTATACATCGCGAATGACCTGCTCCAGCTCGGCGCGATCGGCGATCTCGTAGGCCTTCTTCTGGCCCTCGAACTCGTGCTCCCACCACATGATGCCGTCGGAAGGCTTCAGGATCATCGGGAAGGGAAAATCGATCTGGTCGAGCACCTCGGCAGGAGCCTCGCCCTGGGCGTTGAGCATGGCCATGGTAAAGGTAAACGTATGCGGATAGGGAACACCGTGCTTCTCGCACAGCTCGTAGAAGATTTCCTTCTTCTGGCACTGTTCGAGCATGCTGTAGGGCGCATAGGGCGCGATGACGTTTGAGGCAAGCTCGCCGGCATCCTGAGCCTGTGCGGCAAGCGCGACATAGTTGTCGCCGCAGCCCATGAGAATAATCTTCTTATCGGGATTGGCCTGCGCGACACCGTTAATGGTCTCGATCATGACCGGCATGGTGTCGATATCAACATTGGGCGTGTAGTCGATAATCTGGCTGCGGTACGCAGGACCGGTCTGGTACTTGCCAAAGACCAGGCTCTTGACCTGATACTCCTCGTAAAAGGCGCGCGCTACCGAATAGGCGTTGATGTCACCACCGAGCAGCACGGGGATAAACTCGCGCTCTGTAAACTGCAATGCCATGGAAACTTCCTATCTAGAACTGCCCACGACGGGCGGTCTTTATGCAACCCGTTTATTTTAGCGTGCCGGACCGTTTCCTCCTAAAGCTCCACTGTATCTATGACAATCAACGCAATTATCCAGCATGAAGGCCGCGCTCACCGCCGTATGACAAGCGGCAATGAACCCACCGTTGTTGTAGGGTTCAGCATATTGATACCCCCGAGTGAAAGGCGCACGCGTGATCCAGGAACTTCCAACCGATAACCCCATCCTCGATGCCGCAAAACGCGAGTTGGCGCAGCGCGCCAAGCGACTGCTCCTCTGCGCACCGCAAACGACGCTTACGACGGTGCCGCCTACATCACCTCCATCGATACATCGGCGCACAAAGGCACGCGCAAGACGCCCGTCGCCGGCGGACACGATACCGCCATCGAGCAGTTTGGCCTCGTCTCCGATGCCCACGCCGGTGACAACATCAGGGTAATCAAACTCGGCGACGGCACCTGTTCGTTCACCCCCGCCCAGGCGCTCAACGAAGTAGGGCAAGCTCGCCGCAATGGGGCCTTATAGCCACAAACCCCAACGTTGAGATAGCTTTCACAGTCCAAAGCCCGTCCCAGACAGGCCCCCGTAACGTTAAAGTTGAACTCTATGGTTTCTCAACAATTCGATATAACTGCAGGTCAAAGCCAAAGTCTCAAGTTCAACTTGACCCTTTAAAACCTTTAAGGTTCAAGTTGAGGTCGAAAGCAGTAGTAGAATACCTGAGGAACAATAACCTACGATTGATTGCAGAGGGACTGGATGCAGCATTCGAATCATCGCACCGCAGCGCTCATCGCGTCGAAGCCGGCTCGTATCATCACGAGCGCCGCGCTCGCCGTTGCGTTGACGGCCACGCCGATGCTCTCCCCCGTCGCGGCGTATGCCGCCTCGCAGGCAACGCAGGATCAGCTTGCCGCCGCCCAGCAGAAGATCGAAGCCGCCACGAGCGCCTACAACGATGCCCGTACCAAGCTCGGCGATCTGCAGAAGCAGATTGACGCCAACGAGGCAAGTATCGAAAAGATCGAGGCGAAGCTTCCCGATCAGCAGGAAAAGGCATGCGCCGCCATGCGCGATCTGTACAAGTACCAGAAGGGCACCAACCCCATCGTGAGCTTCCTGGTCAACGCACAGAGCCTGGGTGAGTTCATCACGACCTGCAAATACACCAACCAGATCACAAGCTCGAGCGTCGACGAGATCGAAGAGCTCAATAACATGCAAACCGAACTCGAGCAGAACAAGGCCGAGCTCCAGCAGGCCAAGTCTCAGCTTGAGGCAGAGCAGAAAAACGCCGAGGATGCGCTGGCGCAGGCCCAGCAGCTCCGCAGCGAGGCACAGGCAAAAGCCGAGCAGGAAAATGCCGCCGAGCTTGCCAAGCTTGAGGCCGATAAGGCCGCTGCCGCCGAGAAGCTCTCGGGCGAGGGCGTGAGCGGCAGCAATTCCAGCAGCCAGGCCACCAACGCCAACACCACCATCGACACCACGGTGAACAACGCCAACACCGGTAGTTCCGATTACGATTCGTTCATTAATGAGTGGACGAGCCGCATCGACAATTACCTCGCCGGCTCCCCTATGGCAGGCCAGGGCTATAACTTTGCCGTCGCCGCTTGGAATACCGGTGTCGACCCCCGTTGGTCCCCCGCCATCGCCTGCATCGAGAGCACCAAGGGTGCTTATTGCGCCAATTCTTACAACGCCTGGGGCTGGAGTGCACGTGGCGGCGGTTGGCGCAGCTTTGGCAGCTGGAGCGAGGGCATCTTCGCTCACGTTGCCTATCTGGGCGCCAACTACGGCTCCACCCTTACCCCGGCTGCGGCCAAAAAGTACTGCCCACCCACGTGGCAGGACTGGTACAACAAAGTCGCCGCTCAGATGAACCGCATCTAAGTGCAACTGCAAAGGGCCCCAATGGGGCCCTTTTCTTTTAGGTAGCGGAGGTATCGACGACGCCGGTCGCATTGGCAACTGCGACTATGACGATCATGCATAGGAGCAGCACACCCAATGCCTTGAGCCAGAGTTTCGCGAGTTTCTTGCCGCGATAGCTGTCGAGCAGTGCGAATCGCCGACGTAGACGGCGCTTATCGAGCACCGCAAAATGCATAAGCGCCATAAGGCCATCGACAAAGAAAAAATACTCGATTATGAGAAGCCACGTCGGGTAGCTTTGGTTTGCTCCCGTGGGTTGAAAGACGGCAAAGTGACTTCCGGCAAAGAACACAAGCAGCGAGAAGCAGACGAGCGTATTCCAAATGCGCCCCAGGGACTCCGGAACGTGAGAGAGCAGACCGCATGCAGTGGAGGTGGCAGGCCTAGGAAGCCTTGCGGGGTTCTGGAGCCCTTGGGGCGTCAACAACGTCTCCGAGGCCGGAGTACGGACAGGCGCAGGCGCAGGAGGCCGCACGGGGCGACTCAGATCGTATGCCGCGCGCGTCGCCCGTCCCAACGCTTCCGCACTCGCAAAACGCTTGGCCGGGTCGAGCGCCATCGCCATGCAAACGACATCGGCAAGTGGAGTGGGAATGCCGCGCACCTCGCATTGCTCGCGCATGTCGAGCCCTGGTTTAGGGTCGACTCCCGTCAAGCAGAAGAACAGCAGGGCACCGAGCGCGTAGACATCGCTTCGCACGCTCGTCTGCCCAAACCCATACTGCTCGGGCGGCGCATAGGGCCGTGTCCCAAACTTGACAGTATCGGCATCGGCGCCATCGCGCCACACGCGCGCGATCCCCAAGTCGATAATCACCAGCGATGAAAACGTCAGGCCGTCATCAGGCGTATAGTTGGCACCTGCCACGATGATATTCGACGGCTTGAGGTCGCGATGGATCACCGGCGCCGAAGCCTCCCCCGCCATTGCAAAACCGGCATGGAGCTCGCCCACGGCGTCGCAAAGGACAGGATACAATTCACGCGCATAATCGGGAGCGGATCCCAGACGGTCCACCAGCGCCCCGAGTGTCTCCCCTTCTATGTATTCCATAACCACGTTGAGCTCGTCGCCCGAACGACGACAATCGACGATTCTGGGCAGGTGCTCAAAACGCCTGCCTGCCCGCTGAGCGGCAAACAGACGCTCGTATGCCCCGCCGATTTGAGCCGAAGCATCGATGCGTTTACGGACAAAGGGACCGAGCGAACCACCGCCGGCTCCTTCAAAGTACACGAGCTCGGTTGTTTCAACGGACGAGCGCTTAAGTACACGCTCCACGCGATAGCTGTCGTCGCGATCGAGCGACGCCAGGTGCTCGGCAAGCGCTGCGGTCAGCTCGTCATTGGAATATGTTGGGGCCTGAGTATCCATAGCCTCCATCATAGCGCAGGGCGCAGACACCCCATCGCATCCGCGCCCCGTTCGTTTGCATCGTTGTTCGACAGCTCCGCCGGCTCAGATATCAGCGGCTAATTCACCGTCTCCTCGCCAAAGCGATACAGCTCCTCGTTGACCTTTTGGAGGCTGCACCCGCGATCGATGCAAAAGATGATAATCGCATCGCGGCGGTCCTTGCAGTTAAGGACGCTTACCCCGGCAGCCGTCAGCGCACGGTTGGTCTCTTTGAGCGTCAGCGCCATCGCAAAGGCAATCTGCAGTACCTTATTGCGACTCGGATGACGCGCACCGGTAAAGATCTGATAGCCAAAGGTCTCATTGAGATCGGCCATACGAACCACGCGCGAGCGCTCCAAACCCTTTTCCTGCAGTAGCTGCTTCAGGTAATCCGAAAGCGACGGGGCGGCAAAGTCGTGCTCCCTGATATAGCCATCGATGTTCGGCGCATCGAGAAGCTCATTGAGCAACTCCTCGGTCAGCTTTTTATCGGGCATACGACTTCACCTCCCATCCGGCGCAACGGTAGCGACATGCTAGGCCAGCACCCAGCTTGCAGTGGCAGACTTATCAAACATGTTGGCAAAATACAGTGCCTTCTTGATATCGCCATCAAAGTAGATATTGCCCGCCACGGAGCCACCGGCGGAAAGGGTACCAGACTGCAGCTCATCGGAGCCCTCGCTGTAGTAACCCTGATTCTGTTGGGCGCCGTTGGCGTCCTCGCCCTTCCAGTCGTAGATATTGTAATCTGCGCCCTCATCGCCATTGTTGACGTACGTGACGTGAATGCCCGTCATGGTCGAACCGTCATAATTTGTAAGGCCGGGCTGGACGGAATCGACAACGACGGAAAGACCGGCAGCTGTGGTCACCGTCGTGCCAACCGCCAGGTCAGTCGTAGGCTGCTCTTCCTTCTTCGCCTCTTCCTTCTTGTCGCCATCGCCAGCGTCCTCGGTGACGGTCGCCTTATCGCTACCACAACCGGCAAGAAGACCGGCAGTCCCCAAGGCGACGGTGGCGAATGCGCCAAGTGCAGCGCGACGGCTCAGCAGCACTTCGTTTTCGAGCTTTTTCATTATGCATCCTTCCTACGATCCGGCTACCGCGCCGGTACACAGCACATCGTAGAAGGCAGCGAGCTCAAATTCATTAGCTGGGAGCTAATGGGGGGGGTTGTAAGCCAGATTGGTACTGGATTGAGAAGATGCCTGTTCAGATGGAGCGGTGATTGAGGCTGCAGCTTGATACCAAAGCGCCCTTGCCGCGCCTCTGGCCGACGTTAGCCGCACCCCTCTCGCCTGCAAGATGCCCATGAGGGGGCTGCCCGTCGAAGATAGCGCGCGCATGGTGATCGACGATTCCGTCGCCCCGCTATCGAATAAAAGGTATGGTCCTAAGATCACTCAGGCAATAAAGCAATAGCGCTGCGGTATATCTCCCCGTGCTTTAAGTCGGCATCAGCCACCTCAGGCAAGCGATTCAAATCACGGCACCCCTATGCCAGCTCGCGAAGCCTCCCGAGCGCCAGCCTGAACCACTCCAGATCGTCCTCATCAGGCACGCTATCGTACTTCCAGTGCGTTATATAGCGCCACCGAGAGAAGACGCCGCTGCCCAGAAGCCCAACGTCGTCTATGGTGTCTATGTCCTCTCGCAGTCCTTCGGCCGTACCGGAGCGCGGATATGCCCCGGCAAAGGCCTCGCCAAAGTCCATGTGCCAACCCAGGCCGAACATGTCATGGGCCAACGCGTGGAAGTCGCGGGTGGGACCGTCCAGCGAATCCTCGAAGCGCTTAACGAACCTGCACAGGTCATCACCGTAAGCCCCGCCGAACAAATAAGGCTCAATCACGTCCTTGCCGCGCAAGGCCTCTAACCACTCGGTCGGAATGCCCTCGTATCCGTACAGGATGCCGGCCAATCCACCGGCCACGCAAGCCGTGGTGTCGGTATCGTCGCCCAGGTTCACGGCGGTCAGTACGCAGTCGCGGTAGTTGTCGGTATGTTCTAGGCACCAGATGGCGGCGTGGTAAGTATCCCACACGTAGCCGCCGCTGGCACCAGCTCTGTCCTCACTCTCGCAGCCGGCGTGCCCGCTGTAAAGCACCTCGCGGGCATAGGCGATCATGTCCACGCAGGCCTGGCAGCAGTCGTCGGTAGCGTGGGTGATCGCGCTGACCTCCCTTATGTCGCAGTCGGAGCATTCCATAAACACCATAGGCAGGCAACGCATGAGCGAGCCGTTGCCCTTGCTGTATTCGCTTGTGAGCCCGCAACCCGTATCGAGCGCCTGCCTGGTGGCGTTGCCGTAGTCGAAGACGTTCCCGTCGGCGGTGTATGCGCCTTCGTTTATCCAATTGCGGAACTTGACGAGGATATCGTCGCAATTGATATCGCCGAGCTCGCGGTAGCTGTCGCACAGCGCGAGCGCCATGGACGTGTCGTCGCTCCATGTGCCCGCAGGCTGGTTGTGCGTGCCGAGGCCCACCATGTCCGTGCAGGTAAAGCTGCCGCGCGGCCTGAACTCGTAGGGCACGCCGAGCGCATCGCCCACGGCCATGCCGTACACGCAGTCCCTCACCGTCCGTAACAAGCCCATGGCGCGCACCTAGTTCCAGTTCATGCCGAACTTGCGCGAGCAAAGCACGTCTTTCCAGTGGCTCTCGCGCTCGCACACCTCGGCGGTGGTCATCTTGGTGTCGCACACCTCTAGAATGGAGTAGGTGAAGTTTTCCACGATGTACCCAGTTCCGTGCTCGGCCACGATGGCCTTGAACTCCTTGTTGCCGCCAGTCGGGTCCATGGGGTTGGCATAGGCGCTCCAGCGCTGCCAGATACCCAAGTCCGCGCCCGCGTCCTTCTTGCTGTCGCCCGAGGCCGAACCCACGTAGAGTTTCCCCGTCGCGGTGTCGGTGATGCAGTAGACGCCCTTCACGTTGTCCAGCGCCCAGTACCAGTCGGAGCCCACGCTGGCGATAACGGCCTGCAAGGTCTTGTGGTCGATACACACGTACTTGTAGCCAGGAAAAGGGGCAACGTTGCCCAGGCTCATCGAGTACTCGTACACTACGGGCTCGAAGTCGTGCATCGTGTTCTCGTAGAACTTGTTGTAGATGTCGCGCCCGATAGGCTTCTTCAACTTGATGATGAGGCGCTTGATGTAGGCCTCGTAGTCGGGAAGAAGCGTCAACTTGTAGCCCACGCCGCCCAGCACCTCGGGTACTGCCTTCTCCACTTTGTGCATGCCGCCGAAGATGAAGTACTCGGGCCCGTAGGTGTAGTACTGTGCGAATGAGAGCAGGTAATCTGCATGGTTGAGGTTGTTATTCGCTTGTCCCGTCGCGCTCCTCCACGCGTTCATCTCGTACCACCGCGAGCCGCTATCGGTCTTCTCGGGGGTCGAGGTGTCCTTCAACAGCATGTCGTACGCGCGCACGTTCACGTCGCCAGCATTCATGTTGAATTTGATCTTTGTCTTCTCTGGGTGCGCCACCGGCATCAAATCCCTGAGCGTTATAACAGCATTTCCCATGTTAATTCCGCCGTTTCAGTTTGAAAGGCCTGTAGGTCGAATCATACCACTCGCTTTCCAGACGAAAATTAGCGCTCGGCTAACCGCTCTGCTGTTGTCGTTTCTTATGGCGAAGAAGAGCACGAAGCCGATAAGCCCCGCGCCCGTGTTTATGCCTTGTTTGGCGATTGTTCGTGATGTGCCCGCACAGCTATTTTTGGTGAATAATCCGAAAGTAAGGAAGATAAGCGCGAATCATCCACGCCACCATCCGTCTCGCCCGCACTCGGGCAATACGCAGTGCCCGCTCCTGATCGGCCGTCCCTAGCGCCGGCGCGAACTCTTAGATGGCGTCTTTTGCGCTCATCACCTTGCGGAAGACGGTCGCGTCCTGCTTGCCGATGGGAATCGCGATCTTCTTGCCGCCCGCGCGTCGCACTCCGTCTTGAACAACATGTCCCATCCGCCCCCTCGCCTCATCCTCAAAAGGCTCGTCGAAGCCTAGCCCACCGTGACGGATTCCCCGGTAAAGGTGCTAACGAGCAGCAAAACAAAGAACACAAGGTAGCCGATGCTCAACAGGTAGGCGGTAACCAAAAAGACAATCCATCCCACATCGGTCTTGCCGTCGGCATGGCGTTGCTCGCGATTGCGGCAGAGCCAAATCGTCACGCCAATGGCCACGATCAGCAACACGAGTGCCGCTGCCGCCAACCCGGCAAGCGCAAACATAACGCCAATGCTCACAGCAATAACCGGAAGCAACAACAAGCCGCATCCACACCCACCGGGACTATAAACGGCAGACTGTCGGCGTCGCCCCATCGTCACTCCAACCTCAACATCTTTGAACACTACAATGCGATAGCCTGCTGAACAGGAACGATCTTATCCAGTTCCGGCTCGATGCGCCTCTTTTCCGCCTCGAGGTCAAACGCTATCTGGGCGCGCAGCCAATAACCATCCGTTAGGCCAAAGTAGCGGCAAAGGCGAAGATCGGTGTCAGCCGTAACACGACGCCTCCCCAAAATAATCTGCCCAATACGCTGTGCCGGAATCCCGGTCTCCTTAGCAAGACGATATTGAGAAATGCCCATAGGAACAAGAAATTCCTCTTTGAGAAGTTCACCAGGAGTCACCGGTGACAGCAAATCGGGCGCGGTCTCATCACTTGTGATAATCGACGATTTCGACATTCCAAGCCATCCCCTTTCTCCACTCAAAGCAGACCCGATAGCGCTCATTAACACGGATACTATATTGGCCGGCGCGATCGCCCTTCAACGCTTCAAGACGATTGCCCGGAGGAACGCGAAGGTCATCAAGTGAAGCACAAACCTGCAGTTGACGAATCTTCCTCAATGCGACCCGCTCAAAGGGCACGAACCTCCTGACCCGCACACCCATTGCAAAACGTTCGGTATCCTCATCTTTGTACGATGCAATCATAGTATTGCCTTACGTTAATAACGTCAAACGTTTCTACAGACATACATCTCTATTATACCGTACATTTGTTCGTATTTTCTAGAACATGCGCCCGCGCCGATTAACCAAGCAAAAGCAATCGTTTGTAGACATCGAGGCCCTTGAGCAGAATTTCCTCGTCAAAGAGCATGGTATCAGTGTGAAGGGCGCTCGTGGCATAGGCGGGACAGCCATCCGAATCGCTCGGGTTTTCTTGACCCTCCGGCACACCCGTGCCCAGCAAGAAGAACACGCCCGGCAGATGGCGCTGATAGAACGCAAAGTCCTCGGCAATTAACAGCGGCTCCTCCACAAGCTGCAGGCCGGGCAAGGCAGGCGCGACGCTGGCGAACAACTCGGAGTCGTTGTCGACCGGCGGATAGCCCTCGGCAAAGTCGAGATCGTACGTGCAGCCCGTTGCGGCACAGGCATCGTCCAGCACGCGGCGCACGCCCTCGCGCGCCCGGTCGAACATGCCGTCCGTAAACACACGCAGGCTTCCGGCCACATGGGCCTCCCCCGCCACCGCGTTGCAAACCGTACCGGCCTGCAGCAGACCAAACTTGCCGATACAGGGCTCGTCGCCGCCCAGCTCGTCCATCAGCTCGCGCTCGGCAACCAAAAACTTCGCTGCCGCCAACGCGGCATCGTGCGACTCCTCGACCGGCACGCCATAGGTCTTAGCAATATGGATGCTCGTACCGTGAATATAGATATGCGTCTCGCTCGAACGCGCCAGCAGCGGACCGGAACAGCTCGCCAACGTGCCGGCAGGCAGATCGGGCCACACATGGAAGCCAAAAATGCGGTCGACCCCATAGCGCTCGAACACGCCGCTCTCGCATACCGTCTTGGCACCACCGGTCGTTTCCTCGGCCGGCTGGAACACAAAGAGCACGTTGCGCCTCATGACGCCCGGCTGCTCGCGAATCGTACGGTCGACATACGTCGCGGCGGCAAGTGCCATGGCCATGTGACCGTCATGTCCGCAAGCGTGCATCTTGCCGGGATGGGTCGAGGCAAAGGCCGCCCCTGTCGCCTCCTCAATGGGCAGCGCATCCATATCGGCGCGAATCGCCGTGGCATGCGCGGCATCAACGCCGGCGTCGAAGAAAGCGCAGACGCAGCTGGGGCACGGATGGGTCACTTCGCAGGTGAGCGGTGCCAGCACGCCCTCGATATAGGCAATGGTTTGCGGAAGATCGAAATCGAGCTCCGGAATGCGATGGAGATCGCGGCGATAGCGACGGAGTTCTTGGAGCTCGGTCATAGAGGATCCCTTCGTGAGGCACATTTGTTGCAACTTATTGTGATACAGGATTGTGGCGCACATGTTTCCAGCATATCCCTGCATTTTTTAAACGTTATATACGAATACTCTTGTTTGGTAAAGTGCAACGTGATAGGGTCTTTACCACTTGATAGAGGCGCGGGCACGAAGAGCCGCGGGCGAGTCGGCAGGCTTTGACCCCGCGGGGAGGCGAAACCCGCCGAACTGGGTTTTTCGGGCACGAACAACCTGGTGGGCCTGTGGGAAACACCCACAGGACTGTCTGCAGCAATGCGGGAGCGCTATCCGGACATTGGGTCCACGCTATGCGGATTCGATGCGCAGATGGCGCCGTCTGGATAGCGAGGTTTACGGGACATGGCATTGACCCCCAACGAGGCATATGCGGCCAAGCAGCCGTTTGTGGACAAGGAGACGCTCGAGCATATCGTCGAGCAGTTCCCCACGCCGTTTCATCTATACGACGAGGCGGGCATCCGCCGCAACATGCAAGAGGTGCGCGACGCCTTTGCGTGGAACCCGGGCTTTAAGGAATACTTTGCCGTCAAGGCCAACCCCAACCCGGCACTCATCTCCATTCTCAACGAATACGGCTGCGGCTGCGATTGCTCGAGCTATACCGAGCTCATGATCGCCCGCTCGCTGGGTATCACGGGACACGACATCATGTTCTCGTCCAACGACACGCCGGCTGCGGACTTTGAGCTCGCCGACAAGCTGGGTGCCATCGTCAACTTTGACGACATCAGCCACATCGAGTTCTTTGAGCGCGTTGCGGGACCCATCCCCAAGACGGTCAGCTGCCGCTTTAATCCGGGCGGCCTGTTCCAGCTCTCCAACGGCATCATGGACAACCCTGGCGACTCCAAATACGGCATGACCACCGAGCAACTCTTCGAGGCCTTCCGTATGCTCAAGACCAAGGGTGCCGAGGACTTTGGCATCCACGCATTCCTTGCCAGCAACACCGTCACCAACGACTACTACCCCAAGCTCGCGCGCATCCTCTTTGAGCTTGCCGTGCGCCTGGAGCGCGAGACCGGCGCACACGTCGCCTTCATCAATCTATCCGGCGGCGTCGGCATCCCCTACCTGCCCGAACAACAGGCCAACGACATTCACGCCATCGGCGAGGGAGTGCACGCGGCATACGACGAGATCCTGGTCCCCGCAGGCATGGGCGATGTGGCAATCTACACCGAGATGGGCCGCTTTATGATGGGCCCCTACGGCTGCCTGGTCACCAAGGCCATCCACGAGAAGCAGATCTACAAGGACTATATCGGTGTCGATGCAAGCGCCGTCGATTTGATCCGCCCCGCCATGTATGGTGCCTACCACCACATTACGGTGATGGGTCAGCCGGGCGGCGCCGACAAGGGCACAGCGCCCGTCACGAACACCTATGACATCACGGGCAATCTGTGCGAGAACAACGACAAGTTCGCCATCGATCGCGAGCTACCGCATATCGACATGGGCGACCTGCTTGTAATCCACGATACCGGTGCGCATGGCTACTCCATGGGCTACAACTACAACGGACGGCTGCGCTCCGCCGAGGTCCTGCTGCGCCCCGATGGCGCGGCCGACCTCATCCGCCGCGCCGAGCGCCCGGGCGATTACTTTGCCACGCTCGACGTGCTGCCGTGCGGCCGAGAACTGTTGGCCAAGTCGCGCGCCGAAAGTGCCCGCCACCGCGCCCAAGACGAGCGCCTGGCAGTCGCCGCCCAATGGAACAAGCGCATCCAGATCGCCGAAGCGAAGGAGAAGAACATGGACATCCGCAATCTCGAGGGCTCAATCGTCGCCCTGGTTACGCCGTTTAAAAAGGACGGCAGTGTCGACTTTGATGCGCTCGAGCGCCTTATCGATTTCCACCTGCAAAATGGCACCGACGCCATCCTCGCCCTGGGCACCACCGGCGAGAGCGCCACGATGACCGACGACGAGGACAACTCCGTTGTCGCCGCGGTGGTCAAGCAAGTTGCAGGACGCGTCCCCGTCATCGCCGGCTCGGGCTCCAACTCCACGCAGACCATGCTCACCAAGTCGCTCACTTACCAGGGCTTGGGGGCCGACGGCCTGCTGCTCATTACCCCCTACTACAACAAATCCAACGAAGAGGGTATCTACCAGCACTTTAAGACCGTCGCCGATGCCGTAGACATCCCCTGCATCCTGTACAACATCCCCGGCCGCTGTGGCTGCGGCATCAGCGAGCGCAACGTGGAGCGCTTGGCCGCGCACCCCAACATCATGGGTATTAAGGAAGCCTCGGGCAACGTCGCCTACGCTGCCAAGATCGCCCACCTGCTGTCCGACGACTTCCGCATGTACTCGGGCGAGGACGCGCTCACCGTGCCGCTCATGAGCTTGGGTGCTTCGGGCACCATCAGCGTGTGGGCCGACGTGCAGCCGCAGCTCGTACATGACATGTGCCGCGCCTATCTGGACGGTGACGTGGCACGTGCCCGCGATATCCAGATTGCCGGCCAGCCGCTCATCAATGCCCTCTTTAGCGAGGTCAACCCCATCCCCGTCAAGGAAGCGCTCGCCCAGATGGGTATGATCGAGGCAAACTACCGCATGCCGCTGTGCCCCATGGCAGACGATACGCGCTCCGCACTTACCGATGCTCTGAAGGGAGCTGGTCTGCTTGATTAAGACCGTCATTATGGGAACGGGCCGCATGGGCTCGCTCATCCGCACTACCGCCGAGGGTATTGTCGACGCTGCCGGAGAGCCCGTTTTTGACATCGTCGCCCAGATCGGCTTCGACTTGTCAGAGCTCGAGAACGCTCCGGCAGCCGACGTCATCATCGACTTCTCGAACGTTGCGACCTTCGACGCCGTCGTCGCCTATGTCGAGCGCACGGGCGCGGCGTTGGTCTCGGGCACCACAGGCTATACGCCCGAGCAGATGGATCGCCTGCGCGAGCTGGGTCAGAGCACCCGCGTCATGCACTCCGGCAATTACTCCATCGGTATCGCAGCCCTGCGTCATCTGGTGGCACAGGCCACGCGAGAGCTGCCCGGCTTTGACTGCGAAATCGTCGAGACGCACCACAACCAAAAGGTCGACGCCCCCAGCGGCACTGCCAAGTTGCTGCTCGACGCCGTCGTCGAAGCCGAGCCCGAGGCAGGCTACCACCCCGTCTATGGCCGCGAGGGCATGTGCGGAGCGCGCGACCCCAAGGAGATCGGCATGCACTCGCTGCGCGGTGGCACTGTCGCCGGCGTGCACGAAGTGAGTTTCTTTGGCCAGGACGAGGAGGTCACGCTCACGCATCGCGCCACGAGTCGTCAGATCTTTGTCAACGGCGCCTTGGCAGCCGCGCAGAAACTCGTCACCCGCGAGCACGGCTTCTATACGTTCGACCAGGTCATGTTTGCCTAACCAGGTATCAACCGGATCCACCCAAAGGAGAGACCGCAAATGAGCAACGCAGCCGAAATGGATGCACAGGAGATTATCAACTATATCGCCACCGCGCCCAAGAAGACGCCCGTCAAGCTGTACGTGCGCGAAAAGCCGGGCATGAAGGTCCAGTGGGGCAATGCGCATGTCTATGGCGGCCGCCGTGGCAAGACCGTCTTTGGCGACTGGGATGAGCTCAAGGCAATCCTCGACGCCAACGTCGATTCCATCGATTACTACGACGTGGAGAACGACTGCCGCAACTCCGCCGTGCCCATGCTCGACCTCAAGGGCATCAACGCCCGCATCGAGCCGGGTGCGATCATCCGCGACCGCGTCGAGATCGGCGACCGTGCCGTCATCATGATGGGCGCCATCATCAACATCGGCTCCGTCATTGGCGAAGGCTCCATGATCGATATGGGCGCCGTGCTGGGCGGTCGCGCCACCGTGGGCAAGAACTGCCACATCGGCGCCGGCACCGTGCTGGCAGGCGTCGTGGAGCCCGCCAGCGCCACCCCCGTCATCATCGAGGACGACGTTATGATCGGCGCCAATGCTGTGGTCCTGGAAGGCGTGCGCGTGGGCAAGGGTGCTGTCGTTGCCGCCGGCGCCGTGTGCGTCGAGGACGTCCCCGCCGGCGCCGTGGTCGCCGGTGTCCCCGCCCGCGTTATCAAGATGCGCGACGAGAAGACCGACAGCAAGACCGGTCTCGAGGAAGGCCTGCGCCAGCTGTAGGGTTACGCGGTTTTACCAAACCGCGTAACTTGTCGACGCTGCACCTTTGGTTCCGTCGTTCTAACGAACGACGGACCGGTCGACGCTGCAAACGCCCCTAAGCGGCAATCCGACGTTCAATCGTGGGCATGACCAGAAGGTCAATGCCCTCCTCTTTCACGTCACCTTGCTCGCTCTGGGTCGTTTTCGCTGACTTATGCTCAACCTGCAACGTGATTAAGCCCCAAGTAAAAAGGCCGAAACCCCATCCAGGGCTTCGGCCTTTGCTTTCCCGCTGTAGGCGCAACGCAACTTATCGGTTCTCGATGCTGCCGATGTTTTTGAGCTCGATGGAGATGAGGCCGTTGGGCTCGTTGACAAACTCGATGTACTCGGAGTTAGAACCCATCTCGGCCGGGAAGCTGATCTCGATACCCGTATCGGTACGAATCTTATGATTGCGCACCGCCGCGCGTTCGACTTGCTTGCGCTCCACGGGCACGCGCTCGGGCACCTTCTCCTCGGTCAGCGCCGCACGCACGCTCTCCTTGATGACCGGCTCGTCCTCAAAGACCTCATCGACGATATCCCAAGGCGGCAGCTCCTCGTCGTCTTCAACCTTCTCGGCAACGGCGGCTTTGACCTTGGCGAGCGCTACGGCCGTGTTGGCGCCGTGCTCCTCGGCGACTTCCTCGACCACGCGCGTCACCGTGTCGATGACCTCCTTACCCGAAACCCCCGTGTCGCACTGCAGCAGGCCGTCGGGAATGAGCATGCGGTCCTCGCCGGCAATCTTGCGCTTCTTGTCCACATAGCCGATCTCCATGGTGCTTGCACGCACGATGGCATAGCTCGGCACCTTTTGCGAGGGGTTTGGCAAAATGGCGTAGTGGCGCGCGATGTCGTTACGAACCTCGCCCTCTTCGCGACCCACCTCGTGCATGAATGCCTGCTTGGAGCCCAGCAGCATCACGGCAAACCAGCGGGCATCTTCATCATCGTCAAAGTCCGCCACAAGCACGTCAGTGGACTCGGCTTTCTCGGCTTTGGTGAGCTCGGAGGAAATAAACTCCGCAATCTGCTGAGACAAGTCCACGAACTCACGCTCACCAAAGAAATAGCCCTTGAGCTCGCCGCCAAACGCAGAGTTCTCCGCAAACGTGGCGCGCTTATTGTCGGCCGAGGTACGTGCGCGGCGCAGATGCGTGGTCACAAAGCTGCGCACGGTACGGCTTTCGATATCCAGCTCGCGCTGGCTCATGACGTTGACGGCAGAGTCAAAGTCCAGGATATGCAGAATCGCGTGATTGATTTTCATATACGGCATTCCGTTCTAGATCGCTTTTGGCACGAACCAGTATAGCGGTCGAGTCCACCCCAGGCGCATCGAAGATTGGTGCAAACAAGCCTGTCCCCAATGCATCAAAAAAGGCGCCCGGGTCACATGGGCCCGGACGCCTTCGTTGTAGCCTGTTGCTTAAACGAGCCGAATTTAGCAGGAAAAGTCGACACTGTCGATAATGTCCTTGAGGGCCTTTGCGGAGGCAGTGAGCTCATGCTGCTCGTCATCGTTCAGCGGCACGGGGACGCGGCAGACAACGCCGTCGCGGCCAACGACGGTCGGCATGGAGATGGCAAGATCGGACAGGCCGTACTCGCCCACCATGAGCGAGGAGACGGGCAGAACAGTCTGCTCGTCACGCATGACGGCAGTGCAGATGCGCTTTACTGCCATAGCGACACCGTAGTAGGTGGCGTGCTTCTTCTCGATGATGGTGTAGGCGGAGTTCTTGACGTCCTCGGCGATGCGCTTCTCGGCAGCCTCATGCTCCAGGTGGCCGTGAAGCTCGCAGAAGGTGTTCAGCGGCACGCCGGCAACCTGAGCGCTGGACCAGGCGACAAACTCGGAGTCGCCGTGCTCGCCCATGACATAGGCCTGAACGTCGCGCGGGTCAACCTCGACGTGGGCGCCGAGCATTTGCTGTAGACGGCCGGTGTCGAGCACGGTGCCGGAGCCGATGACATGGCCCTCGGGCAGACCGGACATCTTGATGGCGGCGTAGGTCAGAACGTCGACCGGGTTGGAGACGATGAGCAGAATGCCGTCGAAGCCAGACTTTTTAATCTCGGGAATAATGGACTTAAAGATGCTGACGTTCTTGTTGACCAGGTCCAGGCGGGTCTCACCGGGCTTCTGAGCAGCGCCAGCGGTGACGACGATCATGGCGGCGTCGGCGACATCAGAATAATCGCCGGCGTAGATCTTCATCGGCTCGGCAAACGTCATGCCGTGCGCAATATCCAGGGCCTCGCCCTCGGCGCGGTTCTTGTCCACGTCGATGAGAACCATCTCGGAGAACAGACCACTCTGCATCAGCGCGAACGCCGAAGACGAACCGACGAAACCGCAGCCGACAATAGCGACCTTCTTCTCGTTAACCATTAGAAACTCCCATCTCTCTCCACAAACAAGCCGCCCGGGAACGACCCGAGCGGCTTGCCGTAATCCCAATACATCCAATCGGGACTTTGATTATGCTCCTATACGCAGCCAAAAATCGACCGTTTACCGAAATTGTTTGAAGGATTCGTAAAATAACTGCACGAAATCGGTTTCGAGCTATTGACGAGCCCAAATAGCCTTCTAATACAGGCCCGCCTCGCGAATGGCCTCGACAGCCAAAGCGATCTGATCGGGCGGCAGGACCAGCGCCATGCGCACGTGCCCCTCGCCCGAAGGGCCAAAGCTCGCGCCCGGCGTCACCACGACGCCGGCCTTCTCCATAAGCTCCTCGCAAAACGCCATGGAATCGGTGCGGCCACCGGGAAGCTTGGCCCACACAAACATAGAGCCATGCGCGTTGGGACGCTCCCAGCCCAGGTCCTCAAGACCGTCGCACAGGGCATCGCGGCGCTCCTGGTACTTCAGACGTTGCGCCTCGACCTCATCGCGCGGACCATTGAGGCAGGCGATGGCGGCCTTCTGAATCGGGAAGAACATGCCAAAGTCGATCTGGCTGCGCAGCTTGGCAAAGGCTGAGACCACATCCTCGCGGCCGACCAAAAAGCCGATGCGCGCACCGGTGACGTTAAACGACTTGGAAAGCGAGAAGAATTCCACGCCCACCTCGAGCGCACCGGGATACTGCAAGAAACTGCCGCCGGGCTCGCCGTCAAACACGATGTCGGAGTACGCGTTGTCATGGACGATCAGCAGGTCGTGCTCGCGGGCGAAGGCGATGATCTCCTCGTAGACCTCGGGCGTGCCCACCGAGCCCACCGGGTTGGCGGGCAACGACACGATCATGTACTTGGCACGATCGGCCACCTCGGGATCGATGCCCGCCACATAGGGCAGGTAATTGTGCTCCGCCACCAGCGGATAGTACTCGAGCTTGGCATCGGCGATCTTGGCGCCCGCCTCAAAGACCGGATAGCACGGATCGGGAACCAGAATGGTGTCACCCGGATCGAGCAGGGCCAGGCCCAAATGACCCACGCCCTCCTGCGTGCCGTTGCACGACTGCACCATGGACGGCGTAATGCCCGAAACGCCAAAGCGACGCTCATAGTAATCGCACACGGCCTGCTTAAGCTCGGGCAGGTCGCGCAGGGAATACTTCCACATCTCGGGATTTTGGGCAGCCTGCGTGAGCGCCTCGACCACGTGGTCGTACGGCTTAAAGTCGGGCGTGCCCACGCTCATGTTGTAAATGGTCTTGCCCTGAGCCTTCAGCGCAAGAAGTTTGTTGTTGAGCGAGGCGAAGACCTCCGCGCCAAAGCGGTCGAGACGCTGCGATGCCTGCATGGTGCCACCTTTCGATATAAAAAAACGGCGCT
Organism: Collinsella sp. HCP28S3_E9; assembly: GCF_052065455.1. NCBI lineage: Bacteria > Bacillati > Actinomycetota > Coriobacteriia > Coriobacteriales > Coriobacteriaceae > Collinsella > Collinsella sp. HCP28S3_E9. The sequence continues at coordinate 89,413 of NZ_JBQHTZ010000004.1, read as the reverse complement.
CCGACAAGAGCGCCGCGCGATACGGGCCATCAGATTGCAAAAGTGTAACGCTTGCAACCCCCGTATTGGTTCAATTTAGCCAACCTTAGTCAATTGGATTGAGCGCGTCGATCCGCGCAAGCCACAGACGCGAGCTGGCGTCACTCGGCATACGCCAATCGCCGCGCGGGCTGAGCGTCACCGAGCCCACCTTGGGACCATCGGGCATACAGCTGCGCTTAAACTGCTGGGCAAAGAAGCGACGATAGAACGTACGCAACCACGTGTGGACGGTCTTGGCGTCATAGACACCCTCAAAGCTCTTGAGCGCCATACGGTAGATCTTGCCCGGCTCAAAGCCAAAACGCAGCAGGTAATAGAGGAAGTAATCGTGCAGCTCGTACGGGCCCACCAAATCCTCGGTCTTCTGCGCAATCTCACCGTCGCCCGTCGGCGGCAGAAGCTCGGGGGACACCGGCGTATCGAGGATATCGAGCAAGACCTCGGCAATACGCCCGCCAAAGACATCAGCGGCATAACGTACCAGATGGCGCACAAGCGTCTTGGGCACGCTCGCGTTGACGGCGTACATGCTCATGTGGTCGCCGTTATAGGTAGCCCAGCCGAGCGCCAGCTCCGACAGGTCGCCCGTGCCGATAACAAAACCGCCAGCCTGGTTGGCCAGATCCATCAGAATCTGCGTACGCTCGCGGGCCTGGCTGTTCTCGTAGGTCACGTCTTGGACGGCCGGATCGTGCCCAATGTCCTTGAAGTGCTGCTCCACGGCCGTGTGGATCGAAACCTCGCGGAAGCTCACGCCCAGGTCGCGAGCGAGCGACTCGGCATTGGACTTGGTGCGACGCGTCGTGCCAAAGCCAGGCATGGACACGGCTGTGATACCGGTGCGCGGCAGCCCCAGTGCATCGAAGGCACGCACGGTCACAAGCAGTGCCAGCGTAGAGTCCAGGCCGCCCGAAAGACCGATGACTGCAGCCTTGGTACCCGTATGGGCAAGGCGAGTCTTGAGGCCGGCAGTCTGCAGATTGAGGATCGTCTCGCAGCGCCCGGCCAGGTCACCATGGTCGGCCGGCACAAAGGGCGCGCGGGGGAAGACACGGTCGATGTCGAGCGCATCGCGCAGGACAGGTTCTTCGGCCAGCACGCCCTCAAACGAAAACTCAACGGTTGTGGCCTCCGGTGCATCGTCCGCGCGCGTCCACGTGGTCGAACGACGGCGCTCGGCAACCAGACGGTCGAGGTCAACGTCGGCCACCGCCATATCGCAGGTGAGGAGCTTCGTGGCGGCGAGCTTCGAGCCGTTTTCGTAGACGAGGTTCTCGCCCGCAAAGACCATGTCGGTCGTGGACTCGCCCTCGCTCGCGTCTGCATAGGCATAGGCACAGTACAGGCGCGCACTTTGGTTAGAGATAAGGCTGCGGCGATAGTCTGCCTTACCGATAATCTCGTCCGAGGCCGACGGATTGAGGATCACCGTCGCACCGGCAAGCGCCATCTCGGTCGAAGGGGGCGCCGGCACCCACAGGTCCTCACAGACCTCAATACCGAGTACCAAATCCTCGGCGCCCTCATCACAGCAGCGGTAGACAAGCCCCGAACCCAGCGGAACCGGACCCTGACCGGCAAACTCAACCCACACGGGATCGGCGGGCGCCGGAGCAAACCAACGGCGCTCATAGAACTCGCCATAGTTGGGCAGATACTTCTTGGCCGTGAGGCCCAAAAGCTCGCCCGCGCAGCACACGGCGGCACAGTTGTAGATATTCTCGGCCACCGCAACGGGAAGACCGATGGTAAAGACAATCGGCAGCTCGCGGGTTTCATCGAGAATATGTGCCAGTGCGGTCTCGCAGGTATGCAGTAATGTGCGGTTATGGAACAGGTCGGCCGCGGTATAGCCGCACAGATTAAGCTCGGGCAGCACCAGAGCACGGACACCGCGCTCGACCGCCTCGCGAACAGCCGCCAGCGCAACCTCGGCATTGCCCTCGACATCGGCCACGCGAATCCGCGGCGAGGCCGCCGCCACACGCAAAAAGCCATCAGACTGAGAAAGGTGAAGATTCATAAGAATGCTCCCGTGCGTAGACGCCATTCACAACAATTAGCAAGCCCTATTGTAGTTCAACCGCCGGGTGTAACCGCATCCCACCAATTTGGTGAGCTATTGATGAGTTGATGGTATCTGTTAAATGTCACGTAAGATTCACATCTGGTGGGTACCCTGATGGCTACACGAAACGAAGCAGATTTACACCGGGAGGGCCCCGTATGACAACCAAGTACACCGACGCGCCGCGCACGCGCGTCATGACACCGGCCGCACTCAACAACGGCGTTCACGAAAACCATTCCATCGGACAGACCATGGCCATCGCGCCCAAAAAGGGCCTGTTCGACGACATTTCCATTCCCCAAATCATCGCCGGCGCCGCAGCTGCCGCCACGAGCGTCGCACTTGCTTCCAAGATCGGCATCGCCGGATCGGTGATCGGTGCCGCCGTGAGCTCGGTCATCACCGTTGTGTCCTCGCAGGTCTACCGCCACTTTATCTCTGCCAGCGCCGAAGCCCTCAAAGGCACGCACGCCGCCGTCGACTACCCTGCCGGCGCCTATGAGCCCGTTGACCTTAATGCCGAGGAGCACCTGGGCGGCGCCGCGACTACGCAGGAGATGCGCCAGGTTGCGGGGCGCGCGACCACGGCGCGCGTCGCCCCCAACAGTCTGCGTGCCAAGGCGGCGGCAGAGCGCAGCCAGACGCAAAAGAAGGTCATCGTCTTCTCGATCGCCATCGCCATCGTCGCGGTCATCGCCTGCGCCGGCGCCATCCTTATCACCACCGCCGGTGAAGGTCTGGGCGAGCGCCCCGAGCCAATCCTATCGTCGCGCACGACCGAGCACGACGCGGATAGCTCCGGTCAATCGCAAAGCCAGCAGGACGACTCGCAGGACACCTCCGCATCCACCGACTCGTCCTCGAACGCCCCCGATCAATCGCAGGGCGCCGATTCCTCTGTGAACAACAGCGGCACGCAATCCGGCACGACTGACTCAAGCCAAACGACCGACGGCTCTCAACCGAGCACGGGCGACCAGACGAGCGGCAATACATCGGGCACAAGCTCCACCGACAACAGCAACACCAATAGCTCGAACAGTTCGAACAGTTCGAGCGGATCCGCGTCCGGCACGCCATCTGACAGCTCGAGCCAAGGCACGGCATCGGGCAACTAGGCACGTTTGCCTCTCATAGATAACCGACCTGCATAACGGGCGCGAACCGGCAACGGTCGCGCCCGTTTGCCTTGGACGACGAGATGGCAAGCCCCATGCGATGGTAAGATGCTTTGGTGTGTATAGAGGAGATTTGCCATGAGCAAGACAATAGTTAAGCCCACACTATCGCTGGGCAACCACATCTATCTGTATCGCCTGCTGCGCGACGCGATTGGGTGCGGCAAGCAAACGTTTATGACGCAGGTCGAGGAGGCGCTCGCCGCTGGTGACATGGCCGCTTATGACCTGGGCTTCGAGTCCACGCGCGAGCTGCTCGAGGAGCTCGACGACTGCATTAAGCTGACCGTCTTTAAGGGCGGCCGTCTGTATGCCACCGTCATCGCCAACGAAGCCTGGGATGCCGCCCTTGCCAAGGGCGAGGACAAGCCCAAGGCTGCCAAGGGAGCCAAGCAGTCCTACAAAAAGAAAAAGCGCGGCGAGAAGGACCTCAAGGCCGTGCGTCCCAAGCACGTTAAGCGTCCCGAGCCCGAAGACATGGTTGAAGCCGCGCCGGAACCCGAGCCCGAGGCGGAGATCGAAGTCGCTATTGAGGTAACGACAGAAGCCGAAACCGAAATCGACGCCACGACCGATCCCGAAGTCATATCAGAGCAGGAAGCCACTGCGGAGCTCAACGAGACTCCCAAGTCGACAACCGGAGAAGCCGCCAACCAACCCGAGGCGTCTGCGTTCCAAAACAGCGATGTTTTTGGCGACGAGGCCGAGGACGATCAGTCCAACGAGCCCGCGGATCAAGACGCTACCGAGTCGACGCCAGAGCCCGAGACACCGCAGCCTGCCATCTCGCTCACGGTCGTCTATGACCCCGAGAACGCAAACGCCGGCATCACCACCATGGCATCCACGCCAGCCGAGGCAAAGCCGAGCGTCGAGAATGAGAGCGCGGTGCAGGTTGAGGTTGAAACCGCAACTGCAGACGCGCCAGTCACCGTAAAGCCCGCAGATTCCACGATCAAGCCGGAAGCGACGCCGGAGTCCGCACCCGTCATCGAGTCCGTACCCGCCGCTGCTTGCGACCAAATTCCCGCACCGGCACCGGCTTCGGTACCCGCAGCGGCCCCAACCCCCGCGCCCGCAGCACCGACCATCCCCGAGGACTTCCCTATCGATTTCGCAACCGAGGTCTTCTGCCCCAGCCCATTGCTACACCAGCTGTCGACCTATCTCCCCTACGGCGCCGACACGCTCGGCATCGTCGGCGAGTACTACTGGATCGCCCGCGAGCGCGGTACCATCGAGGCCGCGCGAAACCGCGCAAGCTTCCCCCTGCGCTACACGCAGGCCGGCGAGCGCCACGAAGTCACCGTGCGCATCCGCCGCAACACCACCGGCGGTCTCGGAGCCACCTGGACCATCGACAAGGTCGAGCCTTCTACCAAGTAAAAAAGGGACGATAACCCCCAAGGTTATCGTCCCTTTCTCGTTAGGTCACCTGAGCTCGACTAATCGCGCGTCAGCTTGCGGTGAATACGATGCGGCTGGGCTGCGTCCTCACCCAGGCGCTCGATGCGGTTGGCCTGATAGGCCTCGAAGTTGCCCTCAAACCAATACCAGTTGCCCGGATTCTCGTCGGTGCCCTCCCACGCCAGAATGTGCGTGGCGACGCGGTCCAGGAACATACGGTCGTGGCTAATGACCACCGAGCAGCCCGGGAACTCGAGCAGTGCCGCCTCGAGCGAGGACAGCGTCTCGACGTCGAGGTCGTTCGTGGGCTCGTCGAGGAGCAGCAGGTTACCGCCCTGCTTGAGCGTGAGCGCCAAGTTCAGACGGTTGCGCTCGCCACCGGAAAGTACGCCAGCGCGCTTCTGCTGGTCCTGGCCCTTAAAGCCAAAGCTCGCCACGTATGCGCGGCTGGGGACCTCGGTCTCGCCGACCATCATGTGGTCCAGGCCGTCCGAGACGACCTCCCACAGGTTCTTATCGGGGTCGATGCCGGAGCGGTTCTGATCGACATAGGAGATCTTGACGGTCTCGCCCACCTCGAGCTCGCCCGAAGTCAGCGGCTCCAGGCCCACGATGGTCTTGAACAGCGTGGTCTTGCCCACACCGTTGGGGCCGATGACGCCCACGATGCCGTTGCGCGGCAGGGTGAACGATAGGTCGTCGATGAGCACGCGACCGTCGAACTCCTTGTGCAGGTGATGGGCCTCGAGCACCTTGTTGCCCAAACGCGGGCCCACAGGGATGCGGATGTCGGTCCAGTCGAGCTTCTGGCTTGCGCGGGCCTCGGCCTCCATCTCCTCATAGCGAGCCAGACGGGCCTTGTTCTTGGCCTGACGGGCCTTGGGGCTGGAGCGCACCCACTCGAGCTCGGCCTCCATGCGCTTGGCGAGCTTGGCGTCGCGGTTGCCCTGAGCCTCGATACGCGCGGCCTTGGTCTCCAGATACGTGGAGTAGTTGCCCTTGTAGGGATAAAGGTGGCCGCGGTCGACCTCGCAGATCCACTCGGCAACGTTATCCAGGAAGTAGCGATCGTGTGTGACGGCTAGCACCGCGCCCTGGTAGTTGTGCAGGAAGTGCTCGAGCCACAGGATCGACTCGGCGTCCAGGTGGTTGGTGGGCTCATCGAGCAGCAGCAGGTCGGGAGCTTCGAGCAGCAGCTTGCACAGGGCCACGCGACGGCGCTCGCCGCCGGAAAGCACGTTGACCGGCATGTCGGAATCGGGCAGCTGCAGGGCATCCATAGCCTGGCCGAGTTTGGAATCGATATCCCAGCCATCGGCGGCGTCGATCTCGTCCTGGAGCTTGCCCATCTCGGCCATGAGGGCATCCATGTCGCAGTCCGGGTCGCACATCTCCTCGCCGATCTTATTGAAGCGATCGACCTTGGCGATCATGTCGCCAAATGCCATGCGCACGTTCTCGATGACGGTCTTGTCGTCGTCGAGCGGCGGCTCCTGCTGCAGGATACCCACGGTGTAGCCGGGGGTAAGTCTGGCATCGCCGTTGGAGACTTCCTCGATGCCGGCCATGATCTTGAGCAGGGTCGACTTGCCCATACCGTTAGGGCCCACGACGCCGATCTTGGCACCGGGATAGAAGCTCAGGGTCACGTCGTCAAGGATCACCTTGTCGCCATGAGCCTTGCGAGCCTGATACATCTGGTAGATAAACTCTGCCATTTGCCTGTTTTATCCTTTCTACCTGCTGTTTCCCTATTCTTGTTTCGCTTTAGTGGAAACGAGATGAGAAAACCAGCTCTAAAACGTAACGAAAAAGGGGCACGGTTACCCATACCCCCTAATACTACCTGGGAAAAGTCCCCCGGAACATACTATGAACTGCGTACGCTAGTTTTCCGCAACCTTAACGAGCAGCTCGCTGCGATTTGCGCCACAGCAGATACGAGTAGACGTAGACGACTCCGACAGAACCAAACGCCAGAACCGCAATCACCGCGGCGACAACTTCACTTGAAAGCACGCTACCCGCAACGCCCATCACAATCAGACCAACACCCAGCACCATAAAGCAGGCACCGCCAAAACGCTGCGTACGGCGCCAGTTCTCGGGATCGGCAAGCGCCCAGGGCGTCTTGATACCGAGCGTATAGTTCTGCTTCACACGCGGCAAGTAGTTGCCTACGCCAATGAACAGCAAACCGACAGCACCGGAAATCAGCACGTTGACCGAACCGACCGCCGGCACCACGCCCCAGACCGTAAGCTCTCCCAGCCAGCTTATGGCGCACATGAACAAGGTGAAGGCGATTACGAAGCCCTGATAGAACTTGCCCGAGGTTCGATATGCCTCACCTTTGGGATCGATGCGCGGCACCACGCAGAACATTGCGAGAAGCACCAGGGGCAGCACGCCGAGCGCGGAGGCCTTCCAGCTGGGACCCCAACCGTCAACGCCGTTCGCGCCCCAGTGCGTGGGAATCTGCGCAGGCAAGCTCGGCATCACCATAAGGTGCGCTACGATATTGGCGACGCATAGAGCGACCAGCGCGATCCACACGCGTGGCGATACCCCCGTGGCGTGAATGCCCTTGTTTTCGTTATTCATCCTTATCACCTTCAGTGTTTGTAAAGCCCATAAACCAACCGATCAAGTCCTGCATGACGGTGGTGTTTAAGCTGTAAACGATGTTTTGGCCATGACGTTCATCGGTCACCAACCCGGCGTTTTTGAGCGTCGCCAAATGATGGCTCAACGACGGCTTGCTGATATCGAAATGCTCGGCAAGCTCCCCGGCCGTACAATTGCCCTTGCGCAACAGTTCCAAAATGTGACGCCGTGTAGGATCGGCCAGCGCTTTAAAACCCTCTCCCGGCATAGGACCTCCTCTCAGTATTTCGTTCGACGCGCACACTATACTCGATATTTAGATGTTTGTCTAACTATCTAATCTTGTACTCAAAAAAATAGCCGCCCCGCGTAATGCGAAGACGGCCACTTCTCACGCCATAAACGTGTTTCGGAGTTGGCTAACCCGCGGCAACGGGCGCCATCTGCTTCAATCTTATGCGAATCCCGATCCCATTTCAACAAGCCCCAAGGGCTCAAATGGAATCGAAATAATACCTATAATGGCGATAGCTAAAACACGATTCGCTTCCCCATCGGAGGATATTTATGACCGAAACCGCTGCCGCAGCCGCCATCGAGACACGCGACACCAAGCTCGAGATCATCATGGGCCGCGAGGCACTCGATAAGCTCGCCGATGCTACGGTGCTGGTGCTCGGCTGCGGAGGCGTGGGCTCCAATTGCTGCGAGGCACTCGCCCGCGGCGGCATCGGTCATTTCGTCATTCTGGACAAGGACATCATCGCGCCCAGCAATATCAATCGCCAGGCCATCGCCTTCCACAGCACCGTCGGCAAGCGCAAGGTGGACGTGATGGAAGCCATGATTCGCGATATCAATCCCGCCGCCACCGTTATCAAGCGCACCGAATACCTGTTGAGCGACAACATCGACGAGTTCTTTGCGAGCGTTTTTGAGCAGACGGGCGGCAAGCTCGACTACGTCGTCGACGCCATCGACACCATCTCGGCCAAGCTCACCATTGCCAAATATGCTCAGGACCACGACATTCGTTTGGTTAGCTCCATGGGCGGGGCCAACAAGCTCCATCCCGAGTGCCTCCGCTTTGCCGACATCTTCGATACGGTACGTGACCCCATGAGCCGCATTATGCGCAAAGAATGTAAGAAGCGCGGAATCAAGAGCCTACATGTATTGTTTAGCTGCGAGGAATCGGTTAAGACACAGCCCCGCGACCCTTCCAACATCCACGAGCGTACCGAGCTTGGAACCGCCAGCTTTATGCCGCCCATCATGGGTCAGATGATTGCCGGCGAGGTTATCCGCCAGATCAGTGGGCGCGGCACCGAGCGCGTGCGCGCCGATGGCCAGCGCCTGGACTAGCGGAGTGCGCCGAGATGGAGCCCCGGTTATTTGATGCACACTGCCATCTTGATTTGATGGCTTACCCGAATGCTGTTGCCGACGAAACTGCGGCTATAGGGCTGGGGGTCTTTGATTGCGGGGTCGACCCGCGCGACTTCGCGGCAGCAAAAAAGCGGGCCAGCCGTTACCCAAACATTATCGCGGGCGTTGGCCTCCATCCCTGGTGGCTCGCCGACGGCCGCTGCGGTCCTGCCGAAGTCAATCTGCTTTGCAAAGTTGCTGCCCAAGAGCGCTACATCGGCGAGGTGGGGCTCGACTTTTCCGCGCGCTTTGCCGGAAGCGAACCGCTTCAAATGCAGGCACTTGACCGGCTCTGCGATGCGCTCGCGCAGTGTCCTCTTGCCGGGCGCGTAATATCAATTCACGCCGTTCGTTCGGCAGGAACCGTACTGGACGTCCTCGAATCGCATGGACTACTCATCCCAAACCCCGACTCCCCCGCTATCATCTTCCACTGGTTTAGCGGCACTTCGGACGAACTCGCCCGCGCGCGTAATGTGGGCTGCTATTTTTCCGTGAACGATCGTATGCTCGCCACCAAGCGCGGTCGCGAATACGCACGACAGATTCCGCTCAATCGTCTACTGCTTGAAACCGACGCCCCAGCCGAAGCAAACGCAGAAACAAGCGCGCAGTCGCTCATCAGATCGCTCACATGGACCTCGACGCGCATCGCCTCACTCAAAAATTGTGACGCAAAGCACATTGAGTCGGCAGTTTTAGCAAATGTGCACTCTGTTTTTGGCCTTCGCTAACCCCTGTGGGCAAAAAGACGACAACGATACCATTATGACGGTAGATGTGCCGTCCAAGTCCTACGCAAGCTCCAGCAGCTCCGGCAGCTGGTCGATAATCTTGTCCGCGGCATCCTGGCTAAAGCCGAAGCGTTCCTCGCGCTTGGCAATGACCGTCAGGCCGGCTCGCTTGCCGGCAGTGATACCAGGTACCGAATCCTCAACGCAGCAGCAGCGATTCGCGGGCAGTCCCAGCAGGTCCAGCGCATGCAGGTAGATGTCGGGCTCGGGCTTGCTCTCCTTAAACTGCTCGCCGCTCACCACATACTCAAAGGCATCCGACAGCCCGCACGCATTGAGCACTTCCTCGATGCTATCCATGGGAGACGAGCTGGCAAGCGCCACGCGAACGCCGCGGCGCGGCAGCTCTCGAATCGTATCCACGGCGCCTGGGTTAATCAAAGCCTGATAGTCGCGCGGACGCTTATGCGCCCACTCGTCCCAACGGGCCAACGCTTCCTCGCCAGATAAATGCCCCTTACCGGCGCGCTCAAACCAATCGACCAGCATATGCAGGAAGAACTGATGTGAGGTACCGATCTGCCCGTTCAACTCCTCTTGAGTCAGGTTAAGCCCAAGCTCCTTGGCAAACGCGGCAGTCTCGCCCAGGTAGTAATACTCGGTATCGACAATGACGCCGTCCATGTCAAAGATAACGGCGTCGAACGGAAATGCGGACACGGCACCCTCCCTAACAAAAGGGCGCCTGTAAGCAGGCGCCCGAACCATGCATTAATCGGCGATTCTAACCCAGCAGCTTATCCAGCGCCACCGCAATGCCGTCTTCGTTGTTATTGGCAGTCACCATCTGGGCCACGGCCTTAACCTCGTCAACCGCGTTGCCCATGGCAACACCGGTGCCGGCCCACTCAATCATGGACTTGTCGTTCTGGCCGTCGCCAAACGAGACGACCTCGCTGGCATCGATGCCGAGCTTGGGCAGGGCACCCTCGAGCGCGCGGGCCTTGTCGATACCGGGAGCCGTAAACTCAAAGTACCAGTCGGCCGTAAACATACCCGAAAGCGTCTGAGTAAAGGGCGCATACATCTCCTCGTGATGCGCTTGCAGATAGGCCGGGTCGCCCGCAGTGAGCAGCTTGTCCACGGGATAAGTGTCCACGACCTCATGCAGGCTCTCCACCTCGCGAATCTTAAGATCGCACGCGTCGCGCTCATACTTGACGATATTCTTCTGCGAGCCATCCGGCAGCGTAATCATGCAGCGGTACGAGTCCTCGACGTGCAGATCGCGACCAAGCGAAATCATAGGGATCACGTCAAAATTACGCAGATGATCAATCAGACGGTGCAGTTCGTCAGCCGGCATGGCCTGGTCAAAAAGGACCTCATCGGTCTGAGCGTCGACCACATGCGCGCCATTAAAGGCCACCAGCAGACCGTCATGGTTTTGAAGGTCGAGCTCCTGCGCCAAGGCGTGCAGCCCCCATGCGGGACGGCCCGAAGCCAAAATGAGCTTAATGCCCGACTCCTGCGCCGCGAGCAGCTTCTCGCGCGTACGCGGGCTGATGACCTTTTGGTCGTTGGTGAGCGTACCGTCGATATCCATTGCGATGGCTTTGATTGCCATATAAGCCTCCCTGTCATTGAACAACCTTGCCTGAGTCATCATACAGAACACCTACTGCGGCTCTGTCTGCAACGGGGTAAAAGGTCATATTGTCCCGAACATGAACGGCGTGTGGTCGTGAAGCTTTATCGCTCAGGTCAAATACGTCTGCTAGCGACGCTCATCCGTCGGTGCGCCCTCGACGATCGCGATGCCCGCCGATGCACCTAACGCGCTGGCGCCGACCTCGATGAATGCGCAAGCCTCTTCGTAATTATGGATACCGCCCGCCGCCTTGATTGCCACGGAATCGCCGAGCACCTCGTGCATCAGCCGCACGTCCTCGAGCTTAGCACCGCCAAAGCTTCTGCCGGTCGATGTCTTAAGGAATCCCGGCTTGGCCTCCAGCGCGATCTCGCATACACGGCGCTTGGCGGCGTCGTCGCCGTCCAGCTTGCACATCTCAACGATTACCTTGTCAGTGATGCCATGCGCGCGACAAAAATCAGCAACGGCAGTCATCTCGCGCTCGATGGCATCAAAATCGCGGTTCTCGATCGACCCCTGATTCAAAACGTAGTCAATCTCGGTAAAGCCACACGCAGCGTATTCCTCAAACCTCGCAAGCTTCTCCTCAAGCGTCATAGTGCCCTGGGGAAAGTCGATAGCGCCGGCAAGGATGATGTCAGAGCCCTCGAGCATGGCGCGGCCCGTCTCGTACTCCTGCAGGTTCGCAAATACGCAGCGAAAGTTGTACTTTAGCGCCTTCTCGACATACTGCTCAAACGTGTCCTCGGGGGCATCGATATAGTCGATGTATTTATTGATGGGTTTGGCAAGCGTCATGCTGGGCCTCCTTGTTCAGGGCTGACAACCGATTCGTGGTTTCACGCGAAAAACCACGTTCAATCTACGCCCGACATGCAAGGACAGCGCCCTCATTCCGGCAAGTGGTATGAAATTAGCTGTAGACGTATATTTACGGACAGCGAATGGCACCGCACGCGGATGCCGACTGCAAGACATCCCCCCTCAATACGCCCTCATGCCCACTCAAATAGCAAAGGGGCCCGCATCCCAACGGATAAGGGCCCCTTTCATTCATAAGCCAACTCGGCCGTAAAGACTACTTGCGATGCGCGCGGTAGAACTCGATGAGCGCCTGGGTCGAAGCGTCCTGCTCGGCCTTGGCAGCGTCGTCGTGGAAGGCCGGGGTGATCTGCTTGGCAAGCTGCTTGCCCAGCTCAACGCCCCACTGGTCGTAGGAGTCGATGCCCCAGACCGTGCCCTCGACAAACGTGATGTGCTCGTACAGGGCGATGAGCTCGCCGAGTGCGAACGGGGTCAACGTGTCGCCGAAGATCGAGGTCGTCGGACGGTTGCCCTCAAAGCAGCGGGCCGGGACGATTTGCTCGGGCGTGCCCTCGGCACGAACCTCGTCGGCCGTCTTACCAAAGGCGAGCGCCTTGGTCTGGGCCAGGAAGTTGCCCAGGAACAGCTCGTGAACATCCTGGCCGCTGTCGGTTGCGGGGTTGGCAGTGTTGGCGAAGGCGATGAAATCGGCCGGGACCACCACGGTGCCCTGGTGCAGCAGCTGGTAGAAGGCGTGCTGACCGTTGGTGCCGGGCTCGCCCCAGAAAATCTCACCGGTATCGGAGGTCACAGCGCTGCCGTCCCAGCGGACGTGCTTGCCGTTGGACTCCATGGTGAGCTGCTGCAGGTAGGCCGGGAAGCGGTGCAGATACTGGCAGTACGGAAGCACGGCGTGGCTCTTAGAGCCGAAGAAGTTGACGTACCAGACGTTGAGCAGGCCCATTAGCGCGACAGCGTTGTTCTCGAGCGGGGTATTGCAGAAGTACTCGTCGATGGCGTGGAAACCCTCGAGGAACTGCTGGAAGCGCTCGGGACCGAGCACGACGATCAGCGACAGACCCACGGCGGAGTCGACGGAATAGCGGCCGCCGACCCAGTTCCAGAAACCAAAGGCGTTAGCGGGGTCGATACCGAAGGCCTCAACCTTGTCGAGTGCGGTGGAAACGGCAACGAAGTGCTTGGCCACGGCCTCGGCGTTCTGCTCCTCGGAGCCGTCGATGGCACCCTGAGCCTTGAGCTGCTCGAGCATCCAGGTCTTGACCTCGCGAGCGTTGGTGAGGGTCTCGAGCGTGGTGAAGGTCTTGGAGACGATAATCACGAGCGTGGTCTCGGGATCCAGGCCCTTGAGCTTCTCGGCCTGGTCGTTGGGGTCGATGTTGGAGATATAGCGGCAGTCGATACCGGCGTCGGCATAGGGGCGCAGAGCCTCGTAAGCCATGACCGGGCCCAGGTCGGAGCCGCCGATGCCGATGGACACCAGATGCTCGATCTTCTTGCCGGTAACGCCCTTCCACTCACCGGAGCGCACGCGCTCGGCAAAGGCGTACATGCGGTCGAGGACCTCGTGCACGTCGGCGACGACGTCCTGGCCGTCGACGATGAGCTGGCCCTTCTCGGTTGCCGGGCGGCGCAGCGCGGTGTGCAGGACGGCGCGGTCCTCGGTGGTGTTGATGTGCTCGCCAGAGAACATGGCATCGCGGCGCTCCTCGAGCTTCACCTCGCGGGCAAGATCGCACAGCAGTTTGACGGTCTCATCGGTCACCAGGTTCTTGGACAGGTCGAAGTGCAGGTCACCGGCGTCAAAGCTCAGCTTGTTCACGCGCTCTGCATCGGCAGCGAACCAGGCCTTGAGGTCGATACCTTCGGCCTCGAGCTTCTCCTGATGAGCCTCGAGCGCCTTCCAAGCGGCGGTCGACGTAGCGTCGATAGGTGCGGCAACAGTTGCCATAAAGTCCTCCTCAACATACGGGCGCAAATCTCCATGCGCCCGGATAATCAGATGCCCCTATTCTAGCGCAGGTCAAGACCGTAATCAGCCAGCGTTGCCAATCCGCCCCCAAACGGCGACCGACCAAAAAGGGACAGGTTTATTTTGGCAGGTCAAACGCTTTACCTACCAAAAATAGCCCATCTCTTTATGGCAGACATTAGGCCGCGGCGCACACGCTGCCGAGCAGCTCGCGCAGAGGAGACCCAATGCCCTCAAGCAGTTCGGGAGCGATAATGGCAAAAACGGGAACCTCGCCGGCCCCCACGACGGCAGGCACCTTGCCCTCCGAGACAATGCATCCATAAGGGACAAAACCATCTTCGCCGGCATCGAGCGCCGCCATGCGGCGCGCGAGTTCGCGCGCAAAGCCGGCAGTATCGGCATCGCCAATCGCCAGGACAAAGTCCACGCCTTCGTCGGTCGCCAGGGCCACGGCCTCGTCGATCAGCTCGTCTCCCCCGTCGCCCTCAACCGAGCCGCAGCGAAAAAGCACGCGCTCGAGCAGAGCTCGGTCAAGCGAACCGAGTGCCGCCGAGACAAGCTCATCGCGCGTATGCTTGTCACCACCCAGCACCACCAGCGCCTTGGTGCCGCCGTAGTGAGCGACCAATCGTCCACACCAGCGAGCCACGTCTCCATCCGCAACAAGGCGCGTCGGCATACCAAACCCATAGTTGACCATTATCCCCACAACCCTTCCGTGCTTTATGGTGGTATCGATCGTTAGGCTCATGCTACGAAGCGAGGTTTTCCGAGCTGTTTCGCGCTCTTTAGAGCTGCGTTAAAACCCGATGCAACCGCCCGACCATACCTGCCAAAAAGGGACAGGTTTATTTTGGTAGGTAAAACGCTTGACCGACCAAAACAAACCTGTCCCTTTTTGGCAGGTTTTGACGATGTCCGGACGAGCGGGTATTATCGAACATGCATTCGATAAGAACATGTGTTTGATGGGAGGACGCGTGGGGGACGGGCGTCACACCTATATCTGCATCGACCTCAAGACGTTTTATGCCAGCGTCGAGTGCGTCGACCGCGGGCTCGATCCGCTCACCACCCACCTGGTCGTTGCCGACGAATCACGCGGGCGTACGACCATCTGCCTCGCCATTACCCAGGCCATGAAGGACCTCGGGATACACAACCGCTGCCGCCTGTTTGAGATTCCCGACGGCATCGGCTACATCAAGGCCGTACCGCGCATGCAGCACTACATGGAGGTGTCGGCGCAGATCTACGGTATCTACCTGGAATACGTCAGTCCGCAAGACGTTCACGTCTACTCAATTGACGAGTGCTTTATCGACGTGACACCCTATCTAGAGCTCTACCATACCAATGCCAAAAGCTTTGCCTGCATGCTGCGCGATGAGGTCCTCGCGCGCACCGGCATCACGGCGACAGTCGGCATCGGCCCCAACCTATTCCAGGCCAAGGTGGCGCTCGACATTACCGCTAAGCACGTACCCAGCCGCATCGGCATACTCGACGACGAGACCTTTCGCAAGGAGATCTGGCCCCATCGCCCCATCACCGATATCTGGGGCATCGGCCCCGGCGTGGCAGCCCGCCTCGAAAAGTACGGGGTATACGATCTGATGGGCGTCGCCGCGCTCGACGAAAACCTGCTTTACGACGAACTCGGCGTCAATGCCGAGTATCTCATCGACCACGCCTTTGGGCGCGAGCCGACAACTATCGCCGATATTCAGGCCTATCGCCCGCAGGCAACTTCAACCACCACAGGACAAGTGCTCTCGAAGGGTTATGCCTACGAGCAGGCCTACACCGTCTTGCGCGAGATGGTCGATGCCGCCGTACTGGACTTGGTCGATAAGCACGTGGTCTGTGACAGCATCTCGCTCTTTGTGGGCTACGCGAGCGAGCGCGCCGACATACGCCGCCTCGACGCCAGCGGCACAGCGCAATATGTAGACGGATGCGGACATTTACGTTCGAGCACGTCGAGCATCGAACCCGCCGCAACCGCCGGCCCCGAGCTCGCACCCCGTGCACCCAAGCCCGTCCAGCGCGATGACGAACGACGCCGTCTGGTGCGCGAGGCACAGGCAATCGACGGCATCTTTGTGGGAGAGCATGGCGGCAAACCGCGTGGCGGCTATGCCGCGCTCTTTGCGCACTCTAACGCTTCGCGCAAGCTGCCCGAGCGCACCAATTCGTTTAAGAAGATCATGGGCTATTTCGATGAGCTCTGGGCGCAGACCGTCGATCCCAAACGACCGGTCAAGCGCATCAATTTGGGCTTTGGCAACCTCATGCCCGAGGAATTTGCCACCATCGATCTGTTTAGCGATGTTAAGGCCGATGAACGCGAGCGCGACCTGGCCCGCGCCGTTCTGGCCGTGAAGGGCAAGTACGGCAAGAACGCCCTGGTCAAGGGATTAAGCTTTACCGCCGGCGCCACCGCACGCGAGCGCAACGATCAGGTAGGAGGACATCGTGCCTAAGGCCCAACAACAGCCGATGCGGCCACCGACACCTTTTGAACGCCTGGCGGACCCCGATGGAAGGCGTCGCGCCGCCGACCCCAGGCTCACCGCCAACGGTGCCGTTCGCGCCAACCGTGCCGCGCAGTTTATGCCCTTTGCCGCCCTCACGGGATACTATGAGCTCGTGCGCAAACAAGAGATCTCTGTTGAGCCCAAATGCGAACTCACGGAAGAAAAAGCCCTCGAGCTTTCAAAAAAGCTCGAGGGCCTCAAACGCGGCGACTTGGTGCGCGTCACTTATTACGATACATACGGCTATCGTAGCCGAACCGGCATTCTCGACGAAGTGCTCCCCGCGTTCAAGCTGCTCAAACTCCGAGACATCGCCATCGGCTTCGACGATATCCAAGACATCGAGCTGCGCGGCCGAGCCTAAGCGCAAGCGTACGCCCGGCCCTACGGCTTTATGACGTAATAGCCGCATCCCTCACGGCAGCCTCAAGCACCTCACGATCGATCGGGTTTTTAGAACGGATACACGCCGTGTGGTCTGTATACGTCACCGTGGCCCAAATGCCATCGAGAGCGTTGAGGGCGTTCGTCACATTTTGCGCGCAGCACCTCACCCATATCTATCAGCAGGGCCACAGCCTGGCAAAACTTGCCCAGGCAACCCGATAGAGCATACAAACCGCGGCCGCACGCCGCACAACCGAAAGGAAAACATATGAGCAAGATCGCAGTCGTCTACTGGAGCGGCACAGGCAATACCAAAGCCATGGCAAACCTCGTTGCCGAGGGCGCGGCGTCAGCCGGCGCCGAGGCAGAGGCCGCCTGTCGCGCCCTTGGAGCCGAGCTCGCCTAACGGCGATAAGCTCCGCCCATACGCGGCTCTGCACCAAAACACATTCGCATCCCAACAAAAACGGGGCTGGATCCAAATCCAGCCCCGTTTTCTGCTATGTCAGCCACATAAAGCAGCTACGAGATGTTGCCCAAAAACGCCTTGGTGCGCTCGCTCTTGGGATGGTCGAAGACCTCGCTCGGCGTGCCCTCCTCCACGATAACGCCGCCGTCCATAAAGACGACGCGGTCGGCGACGTCGCGGGCAAAGCCCATCTCGTGCGTCACCACGATCATCGTCATGCCGTCACGCGCAAGATCGCGCATGACACCCAGAACGTCGCGGACGAGCTCGGGGTCAAGCGCCGACGTAGCCTCGTCAAAGAGCATCACGTGCGGGTTCATCGACAGGGCGCGGGCGATGGCCACGCGCTGCTGTTGACCGCCCGAAAGCTGGCTCGGCATAAAATCGATGCGCTCCGCCAGACCGACCTTGGTCAGCTCCTCGACGGCAATCTTCTCGGCCTCTTCCTTGCTGCGCTTGAGCACCTTTTGTTGCGCAAGCATGACGTTCTTTTTGACCGACAGGTGCGGAAACAGATTGAATTGCTGAAACACCATGCCCAAGTGCGTACGCACCTTATTGAGGTCGACGCCCTTGGCGCACACATCCACGCCCTCGACGACAATCGAGCCGCTCGTGGGCTCCTCAAGACGGTTAATGCAGCGAAGCATCGTCGACTTACCCGAGCCCGAGGGGCCCAGGACCACGACGACCTCACCCTTGTGCACATCCAGATCGATGTCGCGCAGGACCACGTTATCGCCAAAGGCCTTCTGGAGATTCTTGATGCTGACGACGACCTCGTTCGAGTTATTGGTTTCGCTCATAATAGAACCTCCTTACAGACCTGCAATATGATCGGCGGGTGTCGCGACAACCTGTCCGGCGCTCTTGGTGGGACGCTTCTTTTTGGTTTCGGCCGTCCCCAGAAGTCTCGCCTCAAGACCGCTCACCAAGCGCGCAAGCGGCAGGGTAATGACCAGATAGAACAGGGCGGCAACCACATACGGCGTGATGGAGCCCGTCGTCGCCACGATGGTGCGGGCATTCATGACGATTTCGACCACGCCCACGGCGGCGAGCAGCGACGTATCCTTGTAAAGCAGGATAAACTCGCTGGTCAGCGTAGGCAGGACATTGCGGAACGTCTGCGGAATCATAACGTAGAGCAACGTCTGGAAGGCATTCATGCCCAGCGAGCGGGCAGCCTCGTTTTGGCCCTTGGGGATCGACTGAATACCGGCACGGAAGATCTCGCACAGGTACGCAGACGAGTTCATGGCCATGACGATAACGCCCAAGACGTAGTCGTCCACCTTGACGCCGGCAAGTGGCAAGCCAAAGAACGCGATATAGATCTGCAGGAACGCCGGCGTACCGCGGATGATATTCACGTAGATGCCGGCAAGACAGCGCAGGATGCGCGACTTGGAGATGCGCATGAGCGACAAGGCAAAGCCAAAGGGGATTGCCAGCGGAAACGCCACAAGCACGATCGAGAGCGACATAAGGAAGCCCTTAAATACGACCGGCAGGCTCTGGACCAAAATGACCGGGTTCAAGAACAGGCGCAGGAACATATTGGAATTCCAAGCCTCGACCCACGGCTGTTCCTTAAGATCGGCTTGGAAGTTATCGAAGGCCGTCACGCCCTTAATCTCGACGGAAGGAATCTTGGAAATCTTCTTGGTCGAACCGTCGGCGAGCGTATAGGTGCCGCTAAAGGCCTCGTCGCCGCCTTCGACGGGGAAGGTCACGCCGTACACCTCGACACGGAAAAAGCCGCCGGCAGGCGCCGTCTCGCCAAAGTCGATCTTGAGCGTCTGGCCATCTACCGTGCACGTGGGCTTCATGGGCGTGCGATCCATGAGGTCCTCGCCCGAGAGCATCGTCAATCGCGTGTCATCGGTACCAAACGTCGTGCCGTCGACAAACGTCAGCGAAAGACCGCTCAGCTCCTCGTCGGCATCGGCCTGAACTTCCCAGGTAATGCGTGTCTCGGTGCCGCCGACCACATCGCTGCCCGAACCGGTGTTGGGTCGGGCGGTAATCTTTGCGGTCTCAAGCGCTTGGGCAGTCGAGGGCGCAGATGCCCCCACGCACACCAGCGCGAGCGCCACGGCCATGACACAGGCTAGCTTTTGGAGCAAGGCGGGTAGTGAAGAACGCTGCTCCGCGGCCCCTTTGTTCAGTCGAGACAAGGTGGCTCCTATCGTAGAAGTTGCCGGCAAATAGAGACGGAAACGCTCTCCGTCGAGAGAAGCGCAAAGGCCCTCTCCGCTAAACGGAAAGGGCCCACACGCAATCAAGTATCTGTTTACTTGATGTTGTACTTAGCCATGAGGGCGTCAACGGTACCGTCGTCGGTCAGGTCCTTGATGGCCTGGTTGATGTCGTCCTTGAGCTTGGTATTGCCCTGGTTGATGGCAATGGCGTACTCCTCGCCGGTGCTGATCTGTTTAACCGTGTGGCAGGTGTTGAACTGCTCGGCGGTCAGCTGGCTGGCAACGGAGCGGTTGGTGACTACGGCATCGCCCTTGTCGGACTGCAGGGCGCTGAAGCACTCGGTAGCGTCCTTGTAGGGGATGATCTTGGCCTTGGGGAAGTTCTCCTGGGCAAAGGCCTCGGCGGTCGAGCCAGACTGGACGATAATGGTAGCGTCGGCGTTGTTGAGCTTCTCGCTGTAATTGTCGGCCGTGATGTCGGTGTTATCGACCTTGGTCACGATAGCCTGATCGTCCATGTAGTAGGAATCGGAGAAAGCGACTTCCTTCTCACGCTCGGGCGTGTCGGTGATAGCCGCAATGGAGACGTCATACTTGGCGCCCGAAGCGACGCCGGGGACGAGCGTGTCGAAGTCGTTGTTGACGTACTCGACATCCAGGCCCAGCTTGTCGCCGATAGCCTTGATGAGCTCAAGGTCAAAGCCCTGATAATCGCCGTTGTCATCCTTGTACTCAAACGGAGCGTACTCGGCAGAGGTGCCGACGGTCAGCGTACCGTCCTTGACGAGCGCGTACTCCTTGGAGCCGTCGACCTTCTCGACCTTAGCGTCGTCAGAGCTGCTGGAACCGGCATCAGAACCAGAGGTGGCGTTGGACGAGCCGCAGCCCGTCAGTGCGAGGGCAAGCGCCATGGCGCCCGTGGCGGCAAATGCGCCAAGCTTCTTCAGCTTCATAATCAGTCTCCTTCCAATGGCCCCATGTGATTCAGGGGCCTGCAAAAACCGAGGGCTATTATGCACCCGCGTGAGAGAATCTGCAATTAGAAAACTGATTGAAACAAACCCATAACGTGAATGGAACACTCCGCTTTGTGACAGTCATTACTGCTGCAATGACCTTAACAGTTTAATTTCAGCCGCATAACCTGCAAGTTCGTTCGGCGTTTCCAAAATGAATGGCAATGATCGCAGGCGGCTATTCGATACAATATTCTGCATAGCCTGCATTCCACCGCCAAGTTCCTCGCTGCCGAGGTAACCCTTGCCGATGCACTCATGCCGGTCCTTATGGGCACCGCGGGGATTCTTGGAATCATTGATATGCACAGCGCGCAGGCGCTCGATACCCACCACACGATCGAACTCGTCGAGCACACCGTCAAGATCTTGGACGATATCATAGCCGGCGTCATTTACATGGCAGGTGTCCAGGCAAACGCCCAGCTTGGCCGACAGCTCGGGGCGCCTGTCAGCAACGCCCTCGATGATGATCGCCAGTTCCTCAAAGCTGCGGCCCACCTCGGTGCCCTTGCCGGCCATGGTCTCGAGCAGCACCGTCGTCTGCTGGCCCTCAAACATCACCTGGCACAGGGTGTCGACGATCATCTGAATGCCGGCGTCGGAGCCCTGTCCCACATGCGCACCGGGATGGAAATTGTAGTAGTTACCGGGCAGCGCTTCCAGACGCTGCAGATCCTCAGCCATGGCCTCCAGGGCAAACTCGCGCGCCCGCTCTTTGGCCGAGCAGGGGTTATAGGTATACGGAGCATGGGCCACGAGGGGACCAAAATCGTTTTGTTCCATAAGCTCGCGCAGGGCCGCCACGTCATCAATGTCAAGGTCTTTCGCCTTGCCGCCGCGCGGGTTGCGCGTAAAGAATGCAAAGGTATTGGCGCCAATGGATAGCGCCGTCTCCCCCATCGCCCGATAGCCCTTCGTCGTGGATAGGTGACACCCAATCGTCAGCATCCCCAGCTCCCCCTCATCAGTTACGGTGAAATAGTTCCTGTTGATGCCTTATTCTGCCGCAAACAGGAACTATTCCACCGCAAGTTATAAAAGGGTCATGAGGAGCGCGTTTTGCCGAAGGCCTTAAGCGCCGCCGTCACGGGGCCAGGCTGGAAACGTCGGCGCACATCGTCGAGACGCTCGGGAATATCGATGTGTTGCGGGCAGTGGCGTGCGCATTTGCCGCACTTGACGCAATTGCTCACCAACTTGGGCTCGCTTGTGCGCACCGCGCTCGCCGTAAAATACTGCGATAGACCCGTAAACCAGCTGTGCGCATAGCTTGCGTTGTAAGCGGCAAAACACCCAGGAATGTTGATGCCTTTAGGACACGGCATGCAATAGCCGCATCCCGTGCAGGGCACGCGATTCGATTTTTCAAACTCCGTCAGCACGTGCGCGATGGCATCGAGCTGAGTAGCTGTCATCGAATCCGGCAGGGCCCGATCGGCCAACGCCGCGTTCTCATCCACCTGCGCGGTATCGGTCATACCCGAAAGCAGCATCGTCACCTGAGGATGATTCCACACCCACGAAAGGCCCCAAGCGGCAGGAGTGCACAAATGTGGGTCACGGGCGCTATCGAGCACAGCGCGGGCCCGCGGCGGCAACTTACCTGCCAGACGTCCGCCCAAAAGCGGCTCCATTACAAATACCGCAAGCCCGCGTTCAGCAGCCGCCATGAGCCCCGCCGTCCCCGCCTGATAGTGCTCTCCAGCGTAGTTGTACTGGATCTGGCAAAAGTCCCACTCATAAGCATCGAGCATCGTGAGGAAGTCCGCCGCACTGCCGTGGTACGAAAAACCGATCCGGCGAATACGCCCCGCAGCCTTTTGGCGCACAATCCAATCCTCGATACCCAGTGCCACCACGCGTTCCCACTGGGCGGGCGAGGTGATGTTGTGCATGAGGTAGTAGTCGATATGGTCAGTCCGCAGGCGGCGCAGCTGCTCATCAAAAAAGCGGTCGAAATCCTCCGCGCACTTGCACGAGGCGTGCGGCAGCTTGGTCGCGAGCAAAACCTGGTCGCGCAGGCCCAAGCGCTCAAGCGAAGCGCCTACGCAAGCCTCGTTGCCGGGATAAAGATAAGCCGTATCCAGGTAATTTATCCCCTGCTCCACGGCGCGGGAAACGATAGCATCGGCTGTCTTCGCATCGGGGCGTCCCGGCGCACCGGGAAACCTCATGCACCCCAGCCCCAACGCCGAGATACGGTTACCGCTTTTGGGGTCAACGCGATACTGCACGGCCCCTCCTCCCCCATCGAAGCTCTGACGCGGCGAAACAAACCCGTCACGCCACCGAAACACATCGGAATCGCAATCGAGAACGTATCGTAACCCAACAGAAATCGAGTCGTCATGGCAGCGCTTTAACATCAGCAAAAAGTCCGATGAAAGGAGCCAGCCATGCCCACGCTCGACCTTTGGAACCTCGCCACCCAGCTCAAAAGCACCGATTACCGCTGGATCGACCTCACCCACACGCTCTCGTGCGACACCCCGCACTGGTTTGGCTTTAAGCCATTTGAGTCCACCAAGCTCTTCGACTACCTGCCCGGCACGCCCGAGGATATGCTCGCGCCCATGCGTTGCTTCCAGTATTCGGTCGCCTCGCAGTACGGCACCCACGTCGATGCGCCGCGCCACTTTCATGTTGACGGCCGCTCCCTCGGCGAGATCGAGCCCGTCGAGTTTATGCATCCGCTCTGCGTGATCGATAAGCACGAGGAGTGCGCCGCAAACCCCGACTTTATCCTGACTATCGATGACCTCAAAGCTTGGGAGGGCGAGCACGGTCGCATTCCCGAGGACGCTTTCGTCGCCTTCCGCTCCGACTGGTCCAAGCTCGCCGACCTCGAAAACAAGGACGAGGACGGCCAGCCCCACTACCCCGGCTGGGACCTCGACGCCATCAAATGGCTTGTAGAAGAGCGCAACATCGGCGCTATCGGCCACGAGCCGGCAGACACCGACCCCGCATCCGTGACCACACGCGAGGACGCCTACCCCTACCCCGGCGAGCAGTACATCCTCTCGGTTGACCGCTATCAGATTGAGGTCATGGACCATCTGGACGAGCTTCCCGCCACAGGCGCCGTCATCTTCTGCACCTTCCCCAAGGTGCGCGATGGCGTTGGATATCCCGCGCGCGTTTTTGCCATCTGCCCCGCGGCATAAGTTCCCATGCATTTGTTCTTCTAAATTCAGCCTCCGGTGTACGCCACATGCCCCAGCGGCATACAATCCATCAGGCGCCCCATATGCGGGCGCCTTTTATATGGGGAGATGATTCACATGCAGATCAACAAGGTCGCCTTTATCGGCAAGGGTGGCGTCGGCCTGCTCTACGGCAGCATGATTGCCAAGACCCTCGGCAACGATGCCGTCGAATACGTCATGGATGACGCGCGTTTCGAGCGCCACGTGGGCGATGCGCTCACCGTCAACGGAAAGCCCTGCACGCTCAAGTCCGTCCGCGCCAGCGAGGCAACGCCCGCCGATCTGGTCATTCTCACGGTCAAGACGACGGGGCTCAACCAAGCACTCAAGACTATGGAGCGCGTCGTGGGACCCAACACGCTCATCGCCTCGCTGTGCAACGGCATTACGAGCGAGCAGAAAATAGCCGAGCGCTTTGGCTGGAAGCACACCGTCCTGGGCATCTGCCAGGGCATGGACGCCGTATTCCTTAACGGCGCGCTCACCTTTACCAATGCGGGCGAGATTCGCTTTGGCGCGGCAGCAGGCACCGAGCCCGCAACCGTCACCGCCATCGATGAGCTCTACACGCGCTGCGGCATCGCCCATACCGTCGAGAGCGACATTGCGCACCGCATGTGGGCCAAACTCATGCTCAACGATGGCATCAACCAGACCTGCATGGCCTACGGCGGCACGTACGGGAGCGCCACGGAACAGGACTCCGAGCAGCGTCGCTGCTTTGTTTCCGCCATGCGCGAGACACTTGCGGTCGCCAACGCCGAGGGCGTTGGGCTTACCGAGGCAGACCTGACGCAGATGGTGCACCTCATCGAGGGAATCGATCCCGCCGGCATGCCCTCGATGGCGCAGGACCGCATCGCACAACGTAAAACCGAAGTCGAGGAGTTCGCGGGCACCATTTGCCGCCTGGCGGCCAAACACGATATCCAAGTGCCGCAAAACGATTGGCTCTACCAGAGGATTCGCGAAATAGAAAGCAGCTGGTAGCCCCGCCCGCACGGCGACGCGCGCAATGTAAGCAGACAGGCCTTCGCGAGGATCCCATCGCTCGCGAAGGCCTGTCGCATTTAGGCCGAGGCTAAAACTGAGGCTCGTTTTGCGACTCCGGGACCTCGTCCTCGTCATCGCGGCAAAGCACCACGCCGGCGCTTCCCAACAGCGCCGCTGCAATCAAGGCGCTCACAACCACAGGAGCAGCACCCGTAGTGGACTGCAAGCCGGCAACTAACGCCGCCGTCGGACCAAGACATCCGATCAAAAGGGCAACGACGGCAATAGCGACATCTCGAGCGTTCATGGGATCACTTCCTCCACGAGAAAGACCTTGTTTCTCATGACTTAGTGTGCCCCGCGCCCATATGCCCAACGTAGTGCCACGGTAAGGGCTCTGTTAACCCAAATGCATATAAAAACGGGCGACTTTACATTGCCCGAAAGCTCAGTAAAGACGCCCGTCCATCATGTGCAATCGATGCCGACAGATTACCAACCGGTGTAGTAATCGGTAGTTCCGGCTGCGCAACCCGAATCGTAGACCTTGCACTCGCCCTTAGAGCCCGTAAAGGTCGAGCCCTGGGACTTATCGCTCGCAGCCACCACGTAGTAGCCGTCGGAATCACGCCAAAAGCCCTCGGAATCCAGCGTCCACTCACCCGTGCGGTGGTGATACAACACGTTGCTGCTGTAATAGGTCTCGCGACGACCGTTGTAGTTATTGACGCCGCTCGAGCGCGTCAGGCCCGAGCCGTTCGCGTAATACGCAGCAGACGCGTAAGACGAGCCGGAGCCGGCGTTGTAATACGAAGCCTGAACGGCCTCGGCAGCTTCTGCCTCGACGGCCGCAGCCTCGAGCGCCTCGCGCTTAGCATCCTCGAGCGTGGAGCGAAGCTCGTCGAGCTCGGCCGACTTCGCGTCGACCTCCTCCATCGTCAAAAGACTGCCCGCACCGTCGATACAACCCTGCAGTACAGCGCGCTCGTCATCGGTGGCATAGTCACCGTACATGTTCATGATGATCTGCGCGCGGACCTCTAGGGAATCGCGCTTGGCCCCCATCGAGGCGTTCCACTCCTGCATGGAGCCAAAGCCGTCGCTACGATAGTCGACGGGCTGCATCAGGGTCGCCTCGGACGGCGTTGATCCGACCGCGTCGGACAGTGTTGCCGCGTGGGCATCGGTTACGCCGGCACCCACTAAAAGCGCCACGGCAAGCGTGGCAGAAAGGGCGGCGGCCTTCGGTTTTCGTGAATCGATCCTCATGTAGCTGGAAACCTCCGTAGTGAGTTTTTGCTGCGTTTAAGCTGCGTGTGATTCGATCGCGCTGCATAGTACCCCGAGTAAATCGCGACCTGCGGTTTTTCTCAAAAGGTGCACGTCATTTGCGTAAAACTCACATCCTCTCAACAGGAGTTTTCCACAACTCGCATGCATAAATCATGCCAAAAACCCTGTAATAGCGCCCCTCCTATGCAAAAAAGGCGCCTGCGCAACCATTGTTCGCGCAGGCGCCTTGAGCAGGCATTTTATGCAGTTATACCTATCGAGTCGCAAGGGGCCCTTGCACAAGTCGCCCTACTCGTCCAGCGCGGCAAAGGCCTGCTTCAGATCCCAAATGATGTCCTCGGCGTTCTCGGTACCAATGGAAAGACGGATTGTAGAGGGCGTAATGTTCTGCTCGGCAAGCTCCTCGGCAGAGAGCTGGGAGTGCGTGGTGGTAGCCGGGTGCACGACGAGCGACTTGACGTCGGCTACGTTGGCGAGCAGCGAGAACACCTGCAGGTGGTCGATGAACTTCCAAGCAGCCTCCTGGCCGCCCTTGATCTCGAAGGTGAAGATCGAGGCGCCGCCACGGGGGAAATACTTCTGGTACAGCTCATGGTCGGGGTGCTCGGGCAGGCTCGGGTGGTTCACCTTGGCAACATGGCCGTCACCGATCAGGAACTCAACGACCTTCTTGGTGTTCTCGACATGGCGGTCAACGCGCAGCGACAGGGTCTCGGTGCCCTGGAGCAGGACCCAGGCGTTAAACGGGCTAATGCAGGCGCCCTCGTCACGCAGCAAGATAGCACGGACATAGGTCGCGAAGGCAGCGGGGCCGGCGGCCTCGGCAAACGAGACGCCATGGTAGGAGGGATTGGGCTCGGCGATCTGCGCATACTTGCCGCTCGCCTTCCAGTCAAAGTTGCCGCCATCGATAATCACGCCGCCCAACGAGGTGCCGTGGCCGCCAATAAACTTAGTTGCAGAGTGAACGACGATGTTGGCGCCGTGCTCCAGCGGACGGAACAGATACGGGGTGCCGAAGGTGTTATCGACAACAACCGGAAGACCATGCTTCTTAGCGACCTCGGAGATAGCGTCGATGTTGGGGATATCGGAGTTGGGGTTACCGAGCGTCTCGAGGTAAATGACCGTGGTGTTGTCCCTGATGGCGCCCTCGACCTCGTCCAGGTTGTGGGCATCGACGAAGGTGGTCTCGACACCAAACTGGGAGAGCGTGTGCTCCAGCAGGTTGTAGGAACCACCGTAGATGGTCTTTTGGGCCACCACATGGTCGCCGGCCTGAGCGAGGGCCTGCAGGGTATAGGTGATGGCGGCGGCGCCAGAGGCGACGGCGAGGCCGGCAACGCCGCCCTCGAGCGCGGCAATGCGGTCCTCAAAGACGCCCTGGGTGGAGTTGGTCAGACGACCGTAGATATTACCGGCGTCGGCAAGGCCAAAGCGGTCAGCGGCGTGCTGGGAGTTGCGGAACACATAGCTCGTGGTCTGGTAGATAGGCACGGCGCGGGAATCGGATGCGGGGTCGGCGCTCTCCTGGCCAACGTGCAGCTGCAGGGTGTCGAAACCAAAGGTGTGCTCGGGGTTGTTGATAAACTGGCTCATGATGATCTCCTTGATCGAACAAAAGTAATAAGAGTAAGAGAAGTAAGTCGCCGTCTCCTGATCACGCCGACGGGCGCAAGCAGGAGCCCGGCATTCGTCTTAGTAAGCAGTTCATATGCGGTCCTCCTTTTGACATCCCGTTCTCGTGGTCGGCTTAATTACCTACCGCCTTTGTGTGTTTTGAATAGTACGAGCATTGTTTCGCGCGGTCAATCACTTAAAAGCGCTAACCTGTTATCGGTTTTTTAGATAGCTATCGAAAGGACGGGTGCCGATGACCCTCCAGCAGCTTCGTTTTCTTATCGCCGTGGCAGAATCCGGCTCAATTAACGCCGCAGCTCAGCGCCTCTATACCGCGCAATCCAATATCTCCAACGCCCTCAAAAGCCTAGAGCAGGAGCTCCGTCTGGAAATCTTTACGCGCTCCAGCCGCGGCGTCACACTCACCAACGACGGCACCGAGCTTTTAGGCTATGCGCGCCAGGTCGTAGAGCAGGCCGATATGCTCGAGGCCCGCTACGAGGACGGCGGCACACCCCAGGCACGCCTTGCCGTCTCGGCCCAGCACTACGCTTTTTCGGTCGAGGCCTTTGTCAACGTCGTCGAGCGCTGCCGCGACAGTAAGTTCGAGTTCATCATGCGCGAGACCACCACGTCGCAGATCATCGACGACGTCCGCGCATTTCGCAGCGATATCGGCATTCTGTATCTGGATGACTTTAACGCCCGCGTCCTGCAGAAGGCCTTCGCCGACGCCCGCGCAAGCTTCCATCCCCTCTTCGATGCAACGGTCCACGTCTTCGTTAGCGAGCGCCATCCGCTCGCACGCCGCCCCCAGCTATCGCTTGCCGACCTTACGCCCTATACGCGCTACAGCTTTGAGCAGGGGACCTCAAACTCCTTCTATTACGCCGAGGAGCCGTTTAGCTATATCCCCTGCGACCGCAACATCCGCGTTTCCGACCGTGGCACGCTCACCAATCTGCTCATCACGTCGAACGGTTACACTTTGTCGACCGGTGTCCTCTCCAATGAAATGCAATGGGGCATGGCATCGATCCCGTTGGCAGACGCTCCAACGATGCGCGTGGGCTACATCATGCACGATGAGCGCAAGCCCTCTCCCCTGCTGCGGCAATACCTCGACGAACTCGAACGCATCATCCACGAAAACCAACCATTTGGGGACGGGATAGAAATGGCAGATTTAAAAGCCCTCTAGCTCTTGACAATTCAGGTCGCCCATCTTTCTTGACGACAACGTCTCCACCATCCTTGTGGAGCGGCGCGCCTCGCATAAAACAGGATGGACCGGGCGCTACAATAGACAGCCGCAAGAGAGGAACTCGACGAAAGGAAGTCTGTGAAGGTCATCATCTATACCGACGGCTCAGCTCGATCCAATCCGGGACGCGGTGGCTACGGCGCCGTGCTCAAATACACCAACCCCGCCGGCAAGACCTTCACCTCCGAGCTTTCGCGTGGCTACGCCAAGACCACCAACAACCGCATGGAGCTCATGGCGGTCATCGTGGCGCTCGAGGCGCTCAACCGTCCCTGCGAGGTGGAGGTCCACTCCGACTCGCAGTACGTCGTCAACGCCTTTAACAGGCACTGGATCGACGGCTGGAAAAAGCGCGGGTGGAAAACTGCCAACAAGCAGCCCGTTAAGAACCGCGACCTGTGGGAGCGCCTGCTTGCCGCAAAGAGCAAGCATAAGGTGGAGTTCATCTGGGTTAAGGGGCATGCCGGCCACGAGCTCAACGAGCGCTGCGACGAGCTCGCCACCACCGCGGCCGATGGAGTCAACCTCGATATCGACACCGGCTTTAACGAGAGCGACCTGTAATAGCGTTTTCGCGCAGCTTTATATCCCCACGCGCTACACTCATCCTGTAGACCAAAACAACGCAAGGGGGACGTATGCTGCGCATCGCGACCATCGGCACATCCATGATCACCGACGACTTTATCCAGGTCGTCAATGCCAACGACCAGGCTGTATTCGTAGGCACGCTCTCGCGCAACGCCGAGCGCGGCGCCGCCTTTACTGCCGAGCACGGCGGCGAACGAAACTTTACTTCACTTGATGAGCTTGCAGCAGCCGCCGACGTCGACGCCGTCTATATCGGCAGCCCAAACGCACTTCACTACGAGCAGGCCCTTGCCTGCATCGCCAGCGGCAAGCACGTCATCGTCGAGAAGCCCTTCTGCGCCACCGAAGCACAGGCGCTGGAAGTCTTCCGCGCCGCCGAGGCGGCGGGCGTCGTAGCCCTCGAGGCCATGCGCCCGCTCCATGACCCCGCTTTCCACGCCATCGAGGACGCCCTGGGCGAGATTGCGCCCATTCGTCGCGCCTCACTGCGCTTTGGCAAGTATTCTTCACGCTACAACGAGGTTCTCGCGGGACGCGCCACCAACATCTTCGACTGCCACATGGCCTCGGGCTCCCTCATGGATATTGGCGTCTACACCGTCGAGCCCATGGTCGAGATTTTCGGCATGCCCTCAGGCCTTACGAGCATGGCTACTCTGCTCGACCCCACCACGCAAGAGCTCACCCATGGCCCCATCGATGGCTGCGGTTCCATCCTCGCCAGCTACGGCGGTGGCCGTATCTCCGTCGAGCTCGCGCACTCCAAAATTACGAATGACCTACTGCCCTCGCAGATCGAAGGCGAGCGTGGCACTATCCAGATTGACCATCTGTCCACGCCCCGCAACGTCCGCATCGACTATCGCGGCGATGTCGTACGCGGCTCGGCAACCGAGGCGCCGCGCGAACAGAGCGACAACGGCCGCGTGCTCGACCTGCCCAAATCGAGCAACACCATGGAATACGAACTCGCAGACTTTATCACCGCCATCGGCGGCATCGATAACGTCAAAGAAGAGATTTGGGAGACCCCGGCGGGACGTCACGAGCTTGGCCACTATCGCGATGTCACGCTTGTCTCGCTGCGCATCATGGATGCCGTGCGCCAACAGACCGGCATTACCTTCCCCGCCGATTCTGTCAAGCAGGCCTAGCGATGGGTATTTTCGACAAGCTTTTCTCGGGCGTCGCCGGCGGCAGCCGCGAGCCCCAAAAGCCCTCTGGCGTCGAGCTCGAGCTGCGCCGCAGGCTTACTGTGCTCGCAAGCGACGAGGCCACTCAAGACACTCCCCTGCGCTATTTCCTGCGCTGGGAGGGGCAAGTCCAAGGCGTTGGTTTTCGCTTTACCAACACCAACCTCGCGCAGGCACGCGCACTCACCGGCTGGGTGCGTAACATGGAAGACGGCTCAGTCGAGATGGAGATACAGGGAGCTCCGGCAAACATCCTATCTCATCTCGAGGCGCTTCATGCCTCCTACGAGCGCATGGGAACGCGTTTTCGCCTCGTAGACGCCCAGGTCCGAGCCCCACTTGCCAATGAAGACGGTTTCACTCCTCATTATTAGTATTGTGTGCTAAATACGGTATCATTTACCTACGACCGTTAATAGAAAAGAGGCGAGGCGCATGGCGGTGCAAAGAAGGAATACCAGGCAGCGAAAGCTAGTTCTTGATGCCGTGCGCCAAAGCTACAACCATCCCACCGCCGAAGAGATCTACAACGCTGTGCGCGCGCAGGATGACAAAATCAGCCGCGGTACGGTCTACCGCAACCTCAATCTCTTGGCCGATGCCGGGGAGATTCTCTCGATTAAAACGCCGGGCGGCAGCCGCTTCGATCGTGCCATCGAGCCGCATGCGCATATCATCTGCACCTCGTGTGGCCGCGTCATCGATGTGCCGCTCCCCTTCAATACCCAGCTCGACGCCAGGGCATCCGAACAAATCGGATGGAGCGTCAGCTCGCACTACACCATCTTCGAGGGCCTCTGCCCCAACTGTAGGTAGATTTTGGGGCATGCCTTAAAATCAACTTTTCACCGATTGCGGCAAAAGGAAGATTTCCAGGCATGTCCCAAATGTCTACTCAGCAAGTAGGCGACGCAGCTCTTCTTCGACCGTGCGCACGTAACGGACGCGGTCGTTGATACCGCGCATACTGGGATTGCAGCTCTCCATCAGATAGGGATGGCCCACCACGTTGAGCATGTCGCGGTCGTTTTCATTATCGCCAAACGCCATCATTTCGTTAGGTGAGATCCCCAGCGCACGACCATAATCGGCAAGCGCGGACCCCTTGCCCGAATCAAAGCCGATAAAGTCGGTCCATTCGGTTCCCGACGTCATCACATCGACCCGGTCGCCAAAGCGACGGACGAAATACTCCAGCGCCGTCGGCTGCTCTGTCTCGGGCGTTTGAAACGCGATCTTAATGACGTCCTCGTCGATGTCCTCGGGGCGGTCGACCACCGCCACATCGCAATGGACCTCGTAGCGCAAATGGTCGACGAATGCATCGTTGCCGCTCATGGTGTAGAGGTGTCCCTCGCAGGAAAGGGTCACGTCGGCATGGGGATACGCAACCACGGCATTCGCGATATCCATAGCAAGGTTACGCTCCATGGAACGCTTGACAACGGCACGCCCCTCGCTCATCACGAGGGCTCCGTTTTCGCATACATAGGCGAGCTCATCGGCCACCGGGGCAAACAGATAGCGCAAGCTCGCATATTGACGGCCGCTCGCCGGCATAAACACGATGCCACGACGATGCAGCTCATCGATGAGCTCAAAGGCCTCGGAACGCGGCTCGCACTCCCCCGGATGCAGCAACGTGCCGTCCAAATCGCATGCAATCAGCTTGATTCCCTCAAGACCCATATGCTTTCCCCCACAGCACCTCATCAACAGCAAGACGGACTTTGAATAGCTGCCTCTCAAAGTCCGTCTTGCCCATACGCACGTTAACCGCGCGCCTTTTTTACAATCGTAAAGTCGGGAGCCATGCTCACAACGGCATACGCCGCACTCGACGCAAAACGCCGGTCCGTATCGAGTTCACGGCTAACCACCGAGAGCATAACGCCCTCGACGCCCCGGAGCATGCGGCCCAAAACAGGCTGCACCGGCGTATACATGCGCACGGTATGCTCGTCCGAATCGCCTCGGAAAAGCGGCGCATGCATGTTGCCGATCTCCCAGCACGCATGCGCGAGCGCAATCGGATCCATGCGGTCGACTTCGACCAAATAGACCTCGGCGCTGCGCAGGCGCACGACAACCGCCACGGGCACCATGCCCGAACGGTCGATGGCGAGCACGTCGCCGTCGGCAAGACGACTGCCGTCGGCAGCATCTAGCCGAACATCGACCGTGCGCCCCAGCTCCGTCACGCCCGCAAACGCGCATACGTCAGCCTGGTCCCAATCGAGCAGCAGCTCGTCAACTTCAAAGATGCCACCCAGCTCCCGACGAAGCAGGAGTTCATAGGACGGATCGTTGAGATTTCCCAAGCATGTCGTCGAAACCAAGCGTTCAGGCATACTCTAATCCTCGACCTCGACGAGCTCGATATCAAAGTTGAGATCCTTGCCGGCCAGCTCGTGGTTAGCATCGAGCGTCACGGCCTCGGGCGTCACATCGATGACAACGGCAGGGACAGGCATGCCGCTCGGCGTGGACAGGAAGAGCTTCATGCCCTTCTCGATCTGCTCGATGTTGGGAACCTGCTCGGCCGGGAAGGTGATAACCATCTCGGGATTGTGCTCGCCGTAGGCATCGGCAGCAGGAATGTGCACGGTCTTCTTCTCGCCCACCTGCATGTCGACAACGGCGGCATCGAAGCCCTTGATCATCTGACCGGCACCGCAGGTGAACTCCAGCGGCTCGCCGCGATCGTAGGAGCTATCGAACTGCGTGCCGTCGTCGAGCGTGCCGCGATAATGAGTCTTGACCTTCTTGCCCTGGTTGGACATGGAAACCTCCGTGATAAGGGCGGCACACAACGCGGGCCGCCATGAACGTATGGCGCTAACTATACCCTAGTCATACAATTCGAAGACAGTTTGCAAAGAAACGCTGCAACCGGAGGAACCATGGCATATCCCGTATTTGACTTGCACTGCGACACCGCCGACCGCATCGGCTGGGCCACGCTCGATCTCGACCTGCGCTTTACCGCCGGCACCGACGGTTATTTCCCCGGCGACGAGACGCATCCGCAAGATTTCGACCTCATCGAGGGCAACGCCTGCGCCATCTCGCTCACAAAGATCGGCAACACACCGTGGGCACAGTGCTTCGCCACGTTTGTCCCCGACGAGATTCCCTCCGCCCACGCCGCGCGCTTCCAGGCACAGATCATGGCGCATATGAGCGGCCAGGCCATGCTCAACCACGATCGCATGGTCAACGTGCGCAGCGCCGCAGACATTCGTCCCGCGCTCAAGGACGGCAAGGTCGCCTGCATCCACACCATCGAAAACGCCACGTTCTTTGCCGAGGACCCCGCACTGATCGAGGTGCTCAAGAGCTTGGGCGTACTCATATCATCACTCAGCTGGAACGCGCAGGGGCCGCTCGCGAGCGGACACGATACCCACGCCGACCTCACCGCCGCCGGCATCGAGGCACTTACGCAGATGGAGCACGCCGGCATGGTGCTTGACGTCTCCCATCTCAACGATGAGTGCTTTGACGAGGTCGCCGTCCGCGCCACGCGTCCCTTCGTCGCCAGCCACTCCAACTCCCGTGCGGTTTGCGGCGCCAAACGCAACCTTACCGACGACCAGTTCCGCACCATTCGCGACATGGGTGGCATCGTCGGCCTCAACTACTGCAGCGAGTTCCTTTCCAACGACGCAACCGACAAGACCGCCGCAGACGTCACCTTCGATCAGCTGGCGGCACATATCGAGCACTGGCTCGACCTGGGCGGCGAGGACGTCATCGCGCTCGGCGGCGACTGGGACGGCGCCACGGTGCCCGCTTTCCTCTCCGATGCCAGCAAGATGCCCGAGTTCCAGAACATGCTCTCCAAGCATTTTGGCAAGACCGTGATGCAAAAGCTCTGCAGCGACAACGCGCTTGCCTTCTTTGAGCGTTATTAATTTCACATCCCTTGAGCGGGCCGGCATGCCGAACGGTCGACATGCCGGCCCGTCCCCAATCTGAAGGACCGCTTTTGACGCAGCAGTTTACGATTTCCGTATCCCGACCGGATGGGATGCCCATCCCCGTCGTCGTTACCAAAAAGCGTGTCAAGAACTTCAACCTACGCGTCACATCGAGCGGTGAGGTCCACGCCAGTGCGCCGCTCGGTGCCAGCCGCGAGCGTATCGAAGCATTTGTGAAGCGCAACAGCGCCTGGATTATCAGCCGACTTGCCCAGCGCGAGCAACGTCAGGCGACGGAGCGAGAGCCGCTCAGCCCCTCGTCCATCATTGCGCTTTGGGGCAAGCCCATCACGGTACAAGATGCGCTCGATCACAACTTTGCATTACCCGCACCGCGACCCAAACAGGCCACCTTCGCAAGTTTTATGGGTACCGACGAGCCAAGTGGGCGCGCGCAGGCAAAGCAGCGCACGGCCCTCGACGGCCTAACGCCCGATGAGCTCCAAGCCCGCATCGACCAGCTCTATACATCCGAGGTCACCACGGCGCTGCGCGATATGGTGCGCACATACGAAATCGCAATGGGTGTCGCCGCTTCCCGCGCTTCCGTGCGCAGCATGAAAACGCGCTGGGGCTCGTGTACGCCCAAAACCGGTGCCATTCGCATCGCACGCGAGCTTGCCGCCTACCCCGTCGAGTGCCTTGACATGGTTGTCGCCCACGAGCTCGTCCACTTGCTCGAGCCAAGCCACAATCAGCGGTTTCACGCCCTGCTCGACACGTACTGCCCCAACAATAGAGCTCTGTCGCAGCGGCTCAAGCAGCCACCCATAGAGACGTATTAGAACCGGTTAGCGCACGCGCTCGATCTCGACACCGCAGCTTGCCAGGGGAAGACCGACGGGCGCCCAAGGCTTATCGAGCTTAACACGCACACCGAGCAGCAGAGGGTAACGACGTAGCAGCATCTGGGCCACGCCCTCGGCTGCGGCCTCGATGAGCTTAAACGTATGCTCGCGCAGATAGCCATCGACATCGTGGCACACCGAGCCGTAGTCAATCGAGGCATCCAGGTTATCGTGCTCCCCTGCTGCACGCAGGTCGGCATAGAGCACCAAGGACACGATGAACTTCTGACCCAGGGCGTTCTCCTCGGGATACACGCCGTGGTTGGCAAAGACCTCAAGACCTTCAACGGTGATGCGATCGGCATGGCGCAGATCGTCATAGCTCACGTGGGGCACCGCCGTTGCGGTGGATATTTCGCCCCTTCCACGGCGGGCGAGCTCGGCGCCTTCAGTCTTGGTTGCATTCTCGGGCAGTTTCTTGTTACCCATCGCGATCGTCTCCTTCGTTTAGAACCCCGACCGCGCAAACCAACTACACGCGAATCGACAGGTTCTTTTTATCATCGCTCCAGTTGCAGGCATTGCGCGCGGGGCATGCAAAGCAGGCGCGCGACGCTTTGTCGGCTGCATAGAGCAGACGCTCAAGCGGTTGGCTGTTCACGCGCAGCTTTCTATGGCCTAAAATGGCCGTCTTAATGGCCGCGGCATCGGCCGGATCAAATGCCACGTCATCGGGCATGCCGCCAAGAATCGCATCAGCGACGCGCTCGCTTGCAACATCATGGGATATACCCGATTCATACTGTTCATCTTTGCCGATATCGTGAAGAAGTGCCGTGGCGTAGATGACCTCGCGGTCAAATTCGAGCTGTTCCTCAAGATTCTTAATCCACATAATGCGCGCGACATCCAGCAGATGGTCAATACCGTGGCGGCAGAAGATGCGCCCCGATTCCAACTGTGCAATGTTGCCCAGGTGCCGCCGGAACAGCCCGTTGGCACAAATGTAATCAATGCGAGGCATGGCGCCAAAGGGAGTCAGGCCCGAAGCCATAAAGCCGCGACGCGGCGTCCCCTCATCGGTCTTCGATGTAAAGTCGTTGACGACTCTCATGGTTAGCGGTCCAGCATCCTAAAGAATCGCTCCTCGAGCGCGGGATCGGTCTCAAAGACACCGCGACGAGCAAGCGTTACGGTCTTGGTACCGGGCTTTTGCACGCCGCGCATGGTCATGCACATATGCTCGGCTTCCATCAGCACGATCGCCCCTTGGGGAGCAAGATATTCCATGAGGGCATCGGCAACCTGCGCGCACAGCTGCTCCTGCAGCTGCAGACGACGGGCATAGACCTCAACCGTGCGAGCAAGCTTAGACAGACCCGCCACGCGACCGTTAGGGATATAGCCGATCGCAGCCTTGCCATAAAACGGCAGCAGATGGTGCTCGCACAGCGAGTAAAACGTAATGTCGCGCTCGATAACCAAATCGTTCGAAGCGACGGCAAAGGTTTTGGACAGGTGCTCCTCGGCACGCCGGCCCATACCGCCGGCAATCTCGCCATACATACGGGCGACGCGTGCCGGGGTCTCCAGCAGGCCCTCACGAGTTGGGTCCTCGCCTATACCTTCAAGCAGCAGCTTAATAGCAGTCTCGACTTTTTCCTGATCGACCATCTGGGCCTCACTTTTTTCGATTTCGCGTTCGCGCTATGGTACCACGCTGGCACGCAACCTCTTCCAGCTACATAGTATGGGTCGAATAGACCGGATCGTCCCGCCAAAGCTCCACAGCGTCGCAAAGCGCAACGCCCTCGCGCGCAGCACGAGCGCGCGAGGCGTTCATGTCGATCACGCGCTGATTGCTCGAGCCCCTAAAGCGCAACGAGATATCGTACAGATCTTGAACGAACGGACCGTCCACCAGCATGTCGAGGCAAGCAAGGATACGGTCCGTCACGTCGGTATGGTGACGGCCACCCGGCATTAGTTCCTCGAGCACGTCACCGGTAAAGCACCAAATGGTCTTCCCAGACTCCACAGGGTAGGTCGCACGCACGCGTTCGATAAAATCAACGAGCCCCGCCTGGTTCTCGGGTTCCATAGGCTCCCCGCCCAGAATCGTCAGGCCATCAATAAAGGGATGATCAAGACTATCGATGATTTTGTCCTCGACGGCACGATCGAACGGTTCACCCGCGGCAAAGTCCCACGCGACGGAGTTAAAACAATTCTTGCACCCACGACGGCACCCACTCACAAACAGAGAAGTACGAACGCCTTCTCCATCAGCAATGTCGAAATACTTAATGTTCGCGTAGTTCATAGGTAACCTTCCTGGGGGTCTGGAGCATATCATCCCGTCCTCAAACATTCTCGGCCTTCGGTCTGCGAAACTGCGGGCGGGACGATATGCTCCAGATCCCTCGCGAGCGACACTCGGTGAACAAAGCGAACATCGAGCATAGGGTTCGAGGTCCAATAAAAACTGGGTCGCGGCTCAACCGCCATCGCAAGTAAATCGCAGCTGCAGCTCGAATTATTACCGCCAAGAACTTCGAGGAGTGGGCAGACCGCATGCTGCATCTCAGCTACATCAACTTGGCTGCCCCGTAGCGAGGCCCCGGACCTTTGCTCGATATGAGTTCCGCACGAACAGGAGGCGCCAGTGGCGCCTCCGTCGTGAGCCAGGACTGTCCGAAATAGCGAGTAAAGGTCCGGGGCCTCGCTACGGGGCAGCCTGGGGTGGTTATTAGAGATGCAGCACGCGGTCGCGGATCTCCTCGGTTCGACCCTGGTTCCAGAACTGGGTACCGATGTAGCCGCACGTGCGACGGGCGACATTCATCTTCTCCTGGTCACGATTGCCGCAATTGGGGCACTCCCACACCAGTTTGCCATCGTCCTCGACAATGCGAATCTCACCGTCATAGCCGCACACCTGGCAGTAATCGCTCTTGGTGTTGAGCTCGGCGTACATGATGTTGTCGTAGATGTACTGCATTACGCGAATGACCGCCTTGAGGTTGTCCTGCATGTTGGGAACCTCAACGTAGGAGATAGCACCGCCCGGCGAAAGCTGCTGGAACATGCCCTCAAACTTAAGCTTGTCGAAGGCATCGATCTCCTCGGACACGTGGACGTGATAGCTGTTAGTAATGTAGCCCTTGTCCGTCACGCCCGGGATAATGCCGAAACGGCGCTGCAGGCACTTGGCGAACTTGTAGGTCGTCGACTCAAGCGGGGTGCCGTACAGCGAGAAGTCGATATCGCTTTCGGCCTTCCACTCGGCGCACTTGTCGTTCATGTGCTGCATGACGGCCATGGCAAACGGCGTGCCCTCCTTCTCGGTGTGGCTGTGGCCCGTCATGTACTTGACGCACTCATACAGACCGGCGTAACCCAGGCTAATGGTGGAATAGCCGCCCACGAGCAGCTTGTCGATCGTCTCACCCTTCTTAAGGCGCGCCAAGGCACCGTACTGCCAAAGAATCGGCGCAGCATCCGAAAGCGTGCCCATCAGGCGCTCATGACGGCACAGCAGGGCGCGGTGGCACAGCTCAAGGCGCTCATCGAAGATCTTCCAGAACTTGTCCATGTCCTGATGCGAGCTCAGCGCAACATCGGGCAGGTTGATGGTCACAACACCCTGGTTAAAGCGACCATAGTACTTAGGCTTGGTCGGGTCATAGTTCAGAGCGTTGGCGACATTGTTAAAGCCGTTGCCCGAACGGTCGGGCGTCAGGAAACTGCGGCAACCCATGCAGGTATAGCAATCGCCGTTGCCGGCGGTCTCGCCCTTAGACAGCTTGAGCTCGCGCATCTTCTTCTCGGAGATGTAGTCGGGCACCATGCGCTTGGCGGTGCACTTGGCGGCGAGCTTGGTCAGATAGAAGTACGGCGAATCCTCGCGGATGTTATCGTCCTCGAGCACGTAGATGAGCTTGGGGAACGCCGGGGTGATCCACACGCCGGCTTCGTTCTTAACGCCCTCATAGCGTTGACGAAGCGTCTCCTCCACAATCATGGCAAGGTCGTGCTTCTCCTGGGGCGTACGGGCCTCATTGAGATACATAAAGACCGTCACGAACGGCGCCTGGCCATTCGTGGTCATAAGGGTCACGACCTGATACTGAATCGTCTGGACGCCGCGACGAATCTCATCGCGCAGGCGTTCCTCAACGACCTCGCGAACCTTCTCGGCAGATGCCGAAACACCGAGCTCCTCAAGCTCGCGAGCGACCTCGCCGCGAATCTTTTGACGGCTCACCTCAACGAACGGGGCGAGATGGGTCAGCGAAATAGACTGACCGCCGTACTGGGAGGAAGCAACCTGGGCGATAATCTGCGTCGCGATGTTGCAGGCGGTCGAGAAGCTGTGCGGCTTCTCGATCAGCGTACCCGAGATAACGGTGCCGTTCTGGAGCATGTCCTCCAGGTTCACCAGATCGCAGTTGTGCATGTGCTGGGCAAAGTAATCCGAATCGTGGAAATGGATCAGGCCCTCATTATGGGCATCCACGATCTCCTGGGGCAGCAGCACGCGTTGGGTCAGGTCCTTGGAAATCTCGCCGGCCATATAGTCGCGCTGAACGGAATTGACGGTCGGATTCTTATTGGAGTTCTCCTGCTTAACCTCTTCGTTATTGCACTCGATCAGCGACAGGATCTTGTCGTCGGTCGTGTTCTTTTGGCGCTTCAGGCTCTGAACATAACGATAGATGATGTAGCGGCGAGCGACCTCGTAGCAGTCGAGACGCATGATCTCGTCCTCGACCAGATCCTGGATCTCCTCGACCGATACGGTATGGCCGGCCTTCTCACATGCCTCGGCGACGTTTTGCGCCGCGTAGATCACCTGGCGGTCGGTAAGACGAGAGCCCTCCTCGACCTCCAAGTTGGCGGCGCGAATCGCATTGACGATCTTATCGATGTCAAAGGCAACCTCGGTGCCGCTGCGCTTGATGATCTTCATCCTCTTGCCTCTTTCGCGTCGTAATCCCATTGCGCTTCAGAGCCAAACGATGCCTGGCAGGGCTTGTCCCTGTCTTGCGGCGCCGTCGCGCAATCTGTGTTCTCGATAAACCATAGGTCCTCATGCGGACAATCCTCGCGGCCGATCAAGCGGCTCAAAGGCGTGTCCAAATGGGACGAACAAGGTCTTCGTTCTCTGTCCGCCATCTATCATACGACAAAGACGCCTCTATATCCTGTATTCTTTTTTTAGGTCAAACACAACATATAGTGTTTCAGCAGGTCAAAGCAATTGGTCATTTTACAGACACATTAATTATGAGGGTTTCTCGGCAAGTCGGTAAAACGTTACCAACGCGGCTACCTGCAAGGCAGTTATAAAACCCCCTAGTCAAGCCGCCGACAAATCCTACCAAAACCAAGCCGCTCACGCGAAAAGAATCCAAAAGATTATGCTTGACCAACATGTTGCGGTCGAATGCCGGCGGACGGAGCGACGGGGCTGCAAACGCTCGGAAGACTACAGCCCCGGCACTCCGTCCGCCGGCATTCGATAGGCGAGGAGCTATTAGTTCTCTTCGCGAGCTATCATGCGGCCGAGAGCCGCTGTAAAGGGATCGAGCAGCACGCCGGCGATAACCACAAAGGCCCACCCCTTTGTGACAAGGCCCGCCCAGCGCGCGAAGAACGTACGGCCTTCAATCGTTCCGAATCCTCCCTGGAAGGCAATCTCGCCAAAACCGATCACCATAAAAGATTGCACGGGGGTCAACCATGGAAACGCGGGCGACGTGCACGGTTATGATCAAAATAATCATCTCCCACGAGACCAAGAGGCCAATAACGACAAATTATGCTGGGCAGCAAATGCAACGTGAAAAAGCGACCGAGGTCGATAATTTGACGGCATATTATGTGTGTTTATAACAAAACAGTCCAGAAGCAAAGCCTCTGGACTGCGAACATTTGGTGGGCGTTACAAGATTTGAACTTGTGACCTCTTCCGTGTCAGGGAAGCGCTCTCCCCCTGAGCTAAACGCCCAAATGGAGCGGACAACGGGGCTCGAACCCGCGACCCCAACCTTGGCAAGGTTGTGCTCTACCAACTGAGCCATGTCCGCTTACGGAGATTAATCTTACGTGATACCCGCATCCTATGCAAGAACTTTTTTTGAAAAGTTTTGCGACGCCCTCGCGAACCTCACGAAGACATCAGCCACCTCAACGTCAGGACGTCGCAAAAGAACGCATGAACCTCGGGGCATGACCAGACAAAGTCCGGCCGCTCGGGCGTAAACATATGCAGCTACCACTGACCGTCCGCAACACGCGTCCAGGCGGGGCCGCCAAAGTTGGCATTCCAATTGGTGGGAGGCAGCTCGCCATGTTCGCCGCGACCATCGCGGAATATATAACGGGCGCGCTCGGGCGATCCAGGGCCGGCGGCAAGAGCGGCTTTGAACCAGGGGTGCTGGTTGGATGAATGATTGGGCACGATGTCGACGATGACCTTGATGCCGCGTGCGTGAGCCGCAGCGACCATGTCATCGAAGTCGTCAAGCGAGCCGAGACGTGGGTCGACATCGCAGTAGTCCGCCACATCATAGCCACCATCGACAAGAGGCGATGGGTAAAACGGGCTCAACCAGATGGCCTCGATGCCCAGCCGCTCAAGATAGTCCATCTGCTGGGTAATGCCCGCGATATCGCCCAGACCCGAACCAGTCGAATCCTTAAACGAGCGCGGGTAGATCTGATAGATCGCGGCATCGGACATCCATGGGCGCGAAGAGGACTTTTCTGTAGCCATGGAGCGCGCCTCCCTTGCAACGAGGTTTTGCGAGATGCCCACGATGATACGCCCAAAGCTGTTATTCGCGGCAAACAACGCCACAGCCACGCCCCAAGACGCTCGCTCCCTCTCGGGTTCGAGCCTCTGCAATGGGTACGAAAAAGCCCGGCTACCGTGGTAGTCGGGCTGTTGTACTTGGAGCGGACAACGGGGCATCCGCGTATCCGCTTCGCGGATCCGCACCGGCTTCGGCCGCCTGCCGGCGACCTCGCCAGCTCGCTACAAACGCTCCGCGTTTGCTTAACGCTCGCTCCCTCTCGGGTTCGAGCCTCTGCAATGGGTACGAAAAAGCCCGGCTACCGTGGTAGTCGGGCTGTTGTACTTGGAGCGGACAACGGGGCTCGAACCCGCGACCCCAACCTTGGCAAGGTTGTGCTCTACCAACTGAGCCATGTCCGCATATGTAAAACAAAACGGGCGCCGGAGCGCCCGGATGTTGCCTGGAGGCGAAGCCCGGATTCGAACCGGGGGTAAAGGCTTTGCAGGCCTCTGCCTTACCACTTGGCCACTTCGCCGAAAAAGGACCGTTAAGAACGGTCCGGAAATGCAATGGAGCGGACAACGGGGCTCGAACCCGCGACCCCAACCTTGGCAAGGTTGTGCTCTACCAACTGAGCCATGTCCGCTTGCGGGTTATTAATTTACGCGAGTTATCCAAAAGACGCAAGTACTTTTTTCAAAAAAGTTGCCCAAAGCAAGTTCACGCAGGAAAATCATGTCAACCCAAGGCGCTAAGCGCACGATTCCAATGCCGAGCTAAACAGCTTCACTATCCGAACGCGTGTGCCGGCACCATCCGTGCGACGGGCAACCTCCACATTATCGACGAGCATGCGCATAAGCTTGATACCGCGTCCGCGTTCCTCGGATGCCATCGGTTCGCTCGACCCATCGATAGAATAGCCAGCGCCTCGATCAAGCACCTCAAGCACAACACGGTCCCCATAGGCCTGAATCGTCAGGATGCAGCCAACACCGCCCGCATGGTCATATGCGTTACCCAATGCCTCCCCCAACGCTAATGCGACGTCATAGCGCTCATCACGCCTCAGGGGAAGCGATTCGAGAATCTCGGCCACACGGTGCCGATAATACGGGAGATTCTCGATGCCTCGCTGCACCTTGACGCTCTTGCTCCATCGCGGCAACTCCCCCACCGGAATGGCGGGAATTGACTCCCGCACCGGACCCGCAACATGAAGGATGTCGACAAGTCGGGCAATCTCCAAAAAGCGAACGACCTCATCGGAGGCGTTAACAAGCGAAAGCAGCCCTTCTCGTCTCATAAGCTCTCTGGCACGCGTAAGCAAAAACGCCAAACCCGTCGAGTCGATAAAAGCCACGGTCTGGCAATTGATGACAACACGGCGCACGCCCCGGTCGATTAAATTATCCAACCGTCGGCGCAGCTCGGGCACCGAGGCGATATCGATATCGCCCGGTGGCGTCAAAACCGCTATGTCATTCCACTCATTCATGCGACCATGGTTCCCCAAAAGAGCTCGCTCGATGCACACTTTTCTGCAACCGTTAGGATTCTGTATGCCCAACGTCGCGACCTACGATCGACCCCGTAAAAACTCAAGGGACACCAATGCAATGTCATCGTCCAGTGCCGAGTCGGTAAAGCGGTCAAGCTCGCCCAAGACCTTACCGCAGATGCCCGATACGCCCTCACCCGAAACAGAGAGTAGAAGGTCGCGCAGGCGTTGCTCGCCAAAGAAAGCACCCGAGCGGTCGCGTGCTTCGATCGTTCCGTCGGTATACATAAACAGCATGTCACCAGGATCGAACGTAAACACGCCCGTCTCGTACACCATGCTCTCAAAGGCACCGATCACGCCCGATTGGCACCCAAGGAGCTCCACTTCTCCCCCGCAGGTCTCTCCTCCGCCATGCGGCGTCGACGACGGCCTAATGACCATAGTGGGAGGATGTCCCGCAGAGCAATAGGTAGCGCGGCCCGCTTTAAGATCAATCTTGGCGATAAACGCCGTCACAAACGTCTCGACCCTCGAAAAGCCCATGAGCATGCTATTGAGCGAGCGGGCCATGCGAGCGGGTCCCGCACCCTCCCAGGCATAAGCCGTCAACGCCGTCTTGACGAGCGCCGACATCGACGCCGCCTCAATTCCTTTGCCGGAGACATCGCCCAATATCATAACGGCGCAATCGTCGGGAAGACGGATAAGCGTAT
The DNA here is from genome assembly GCF_052065455.1 of Collinsella sp. HCP28S3_E9. Taxonomy (NCBI): domain Bacteria; kingdom Bacillati; phylum Actinomycetota; class Coriobacteriia; order Coriobacteriales; family Coriobacteriaceae; genus Collinsella; species Collinsella sp. HCP28S3_E9. The sequence goes on along the minus strand of NZ_JBQHTZ010000004.1, from coordinate 44,922 downwards.
AGAAGTCACCACCGACCAACGCCGAATTCGTTGCCGACAGGTATACCGAATCGGTTGCGATGCCCGGAACGTCGCCTAGCGAATTTCTCATGCCAATCTGAAGCGTCTGAGCGATATGACGCTCTTCACGCTTTTGAGACTCGCCCTCATAGATCAGCTCAAAGTCGTGTGCCAAATGCACCATGTAGTCGTATTCAAGGTCGTCGATTGGCTCCTGGCTGCCATCACGGAGCAGCAAAACGCGCCTCGTCGGTCCCTTGGCGATATCAGCGGGCACGATTGCATCGTTGCTTCGCGTACCATCCGCCTCCGAGCGGCAGCGCCCCGCCTCGATACCGGAATCGACATAAAGTCCCTGACACGGCAGGCCGTGGGCTCTCAACCATGCGCCCATAGTCGTGGATTCGTCCACGCGCGTAAGGCGCACGTGCTTGAGGTCGTCGGCGCTCGTCCCACCCAGCACCGATGTCTCAAATCCATCGGAAATTGCCCCCAGGCGCGCCGCCGGCGTCGTGACAGAAAAGAAGAGTGACTCCGGATCGCCCGGCAATGCCACACGACTGCCGCCTTCAAAATCGATGACATAGGTTCCGAGGCCCGCATCATACTCCACGGGGCAGAAATGGCAACTGAGCACAGCGCAGATTTCGGTCGATACCGCACGCGAGGCGGCAATAGGATCATCGAGATAGGCAAACAACTCATCGCGCAGCACGTTGAGAGAACGGCCAAGCTCTGCCGTGCGACGTGAACGCAGACTCGATGCCATGCCGACTAGTTGGATGGAGAGATAATCGCAAATGACCTCGAGCACGTTGACATCATAGGCAAGCGGCGCCTGCGGACGTTTCCAACCGACCTCCAACACACCGAGCACCTGAGTGCCATAAAACACGGGAAGACATATCTCGCTGCGGTATGGAGGCATATCTTGCACGCGTAGCAGGTGCTTAGAACGATTGTCCAGGTCCATAAACATACCCGAGGCAACCCTATCGCCCTCGAGGTCCTGCTGAATCGACAGGCGGCAGGCACGAGACTCACGGAGCACATACGTCGGGATACCCGCACCATACGGCATAAACTCGGGCAGGTAGCTGTCATACAGCTCCTTGGAAACACCGCGAAGCTTAAAACCGCCGCTCTCAGAAAAATAGATGGCAGCACCCGAGGCATCGAGGGTTCCTACAAGCTGGTTCAAAACGGTATCCAACAAACTAGGCAGCTCATCGGAGCCCACCGTGCTCATAATGACCGACAACGTGCCCGAGAGGCGCTTATTCGCCACTCTGAGCTCCGAAAGCGCACGCTTGAGCTGACGGTCATGCGAATACTGCTCTTCGATACTATGGAGCGCCACGAGAACACGCGGCGCACGGCGGCCAAAGATACGAGGCGGCGTAACCGAGCCGGCACAAACTAGGACGGGAATAAAGGAGCCGTCACTGAGCTTAAGCATCAACTCGCTCTCGGTACCATTGGTCTCAAAAGGAAGACGATGTTCTGTCGCGCGTTCAAATGCTGACGAGTACAAGAGATCTTTAACGTCCCCGTTGATCACATCGGAACGTTCCTCGCAGATCAAGTCGAGCAAGCGATTGTTTACATGCAAAATGGTTCCGTCGAGCTCGCAGATAATGACAGCATCGCTCGTAATATCGACCAATTGGGCAACGTCAACCCACTCATTGCGCTCAAGCGTTTCCATCGTGAACCTCACCGTCTATCGGTAACAAAAAAGCCTCCGAAGAGGCTTCTCAAATGCGATGGTGTCGGAGGCGGGACTTGAACCCGCATGACCAAAAAGCGGTCACTAGCACCTCAAGCTAGCGCGTCTGCCAATTCCGCCACTCCGACATGCTATGTTGTTGATTCGCAGTTCGTTTTGCTGGACCCGCGCTTTCAACGAGGAAGATAATAACCTATGATTCGAGAACTGTGCAAGCACTTTTTTCAAAAAAGTTTACGAATTTGAAAATGCGCAGGTAAATCTATATGTCCAGGCCGGAATGGGGGCAACTTCCCAACGCATTCCGCAGGGGGCGGTACATTTTGATTCGCGCTTCGCGCTACAAAATGTACCGCCCCCTGCGGAATGCGTTGGGAAGTTGCCCCCATTCCGGCCCTACAGCCACATACTCCAAGTACGATTCTCAAACATATACTGGGGCTGATGCAAATTTGGTGGCTCGGCTTTGCCGAGCCCTTTTATGGGGAGGCCGGAGCTAAAGCTCCGGCCTCGCTCAATTTCTTATTAGATTAAGTGAGCGATCAAGGAATCGCCCCCCTGCAGTGGTAACACAGGGTCCGTGCTGGACTTAGTTTTCAGAACATTCCGCAGACCAGGAAACCCCCTTATCCGCAGCTCCGAAGGAGCAGGATAAGAGGGTTTCCATGGTCGAGGACGTTCTGAAAACTAAGTCCAGCACGGGCCCGAACGATAACAACCGACTACAGGTCGATGTGCGATTCCTTGATCGGGAACGGCTCGGCGAAGTGGCAGGCGCAGCAGTGGCCCGGAGCAACTTCCCTAAACTCGGGAAGCTTCTCGGAGCAGATGCCCTGCGCGATCGGGCAGCGCGTGTGGAAACGGCAGCCAGTCGGCGGATCCAGCGGTGACGGCGGATCGCCGGCGAGGATGATGCGCTTACGGGACTTTTGGATATCCGGATCGGGAACCGGCACGGCAGACAGCAGCGACTGCGTATACGGGTGGTGAGGCTCGCTATAGAGCGTCTTCCAGTCAGAGACCTCGACCACCTTACCCAGATACATAACGGCAACGCGATCGGAGATGTGCTGAACGACGGACAGGTCGTGGGCGATAAACAGATACGCCGTACCAAACTTGTCCTGCAGTTCCTTAAGCAGGTTCAGAACCTGGGCCTGAATGGACACATCCAGAGCGGATACCGGTTCGTCACAGATAATCAGCTTGGGCTTCAGCGCAAAAGCGCGGGCAATGCCGACACGCTGACGCTGGCCACCCGAGAACTCATGAGGATAGCGATTGATGTGCTCGGGGTTCAGTCCGACAACGTCGAGAAGCTCGCGGACGCGCTCAATGCGCTCCTCCTTGGTTCCCACGCCGTGAATGGTCATGGGTTCGGAGACGATCTCGCCGATGGTCATGCGAGGATTCAGCGAGGCATAAGGATCCTGGAAGATAAACTGCATCTCGCGACGCATATCCTTGATCTCATGCTTGCTCATTTCGGCAACATCTTTACCCTGGAAGAACACCTTACCGGCGGTCGGCTTGGTCAGGCGCATGATGGTGCGACCCGTAGTGGACTTACCGCAACCAGACTCACCAACCAGACCAAAGGTCTCACCAGGATAAATCTCAAAAGAGATGTCGTTTACAGCAGAGACGACGCGCTTGGAAAAACGCTTGGCGAACATGCCGGACTCTGCGGGGAACTCCTTAGAGAGGTGCTCGACCTTCAGTAGCGGAGTGCGCTCGTTATTGTCTGCCATTTACGCCTCGCCTCCCTTCTTGGAATCCTTACGCGTGCGGGACGTCTCAGGGGCGTTCTTGAGGAACTCGGGGTCACCGGAATAATGGCACGCAGAATAGTGGCCGGACTCGGTAACAAAACGCTCGGGGCGCTGCTTGCGGCACTTATCGGTCGCATAGGGGCAACGAGGCGAGAACACGCAACCCTCGGGCAGGTTCATGAGCGAAGGCGGGTTGCCGTGAATCGGAGTAAGCGGCTTCTTCTCATCGATGGCCTGCTCCGGGATGGAGCGAATCAGGCCCCAGGTATAAGGGTGACGGCTCTCGTAGAAGATTTCCTCAGCAGTACCGAACTCGACGGGACGGCCGGCGTACATAACCATGATCTTGTCGGCCATATCGGCGACAACACCCAGGTCATGGGTAATCATGATGATGGCGTTACCGTTCTTCTCCTGCATTTCCTGCATAAGCTCAATAATCTGAGCCTGGATGGTAACGTCCAGGGCAGTCGTGGGCTCGTCGGCAATCAGAATATCGGGATCGCAGGCAAGGGCCATGGCAATCATGACGCGCTGACGCATACCACCAGAAAACTGGTGCGGATACTCATTGACGCGTTTCTCGGGCTCGGGAATACCAACGAGGTCCAAAAGCTCGGTGGCGCGCTTGAGCGCCTCCTGCTTGGAGTAGCCACGGTGCAGACGAAGGCCCTCACCCACCTGCTTGCCGATCTTATAGACCGGGTTCAAGGAGGTCATAGGATCCTGGAAGATCATCGCAATATCGTTGCCACGAATGTGCTGCATCTCTTCCTCAGTCATCTCGAGGATAGAACGACCGCGATAGCGAACGTCACCGCCCTCAATCTTTCCCGGAGGCATCGAGATAAGACCCATGATGGTCATGGCGGTCACGGACTTACCGGAGCCGGACTCACCGACGACACCCAGGGTCTCGCCACGATCGAGCGTGTAGGACACACCATCGACAGCGCGAACGACGCCATCCTCGGTGTGGAAATACATCTTAAGGTCATCAACCTCGAGCAGATGCTGGCCCTCGGGAACCGGCTGGTCCTTCAGGTCCACATAGTTCTTGTTCTTCTTCATCCTTATGCGTCCTTCATCTTGACGTCGAGGGCGTCGCGCAGACCGTCACCCAGCAGGGTGAAGGCGAGCACCGTCGAGAGAATTGCCAGACCGGGCATGATCATCATCCAGGGAGCAGTCAGAAGATACTGCTGACCGTCCTGAATCATGGAGCCCCACGAAGGCGTAGGCGGAATAACGCCCATGCCGAGGAAGGACAGAGCGGACTCGGTCAGAATGGCGCCACCAATGTTCATAGTCGCGTAGACCACGATGGAGGCAACGGAGTTCGGGAAGATGTGACGCACGACGATACGAGCATCAGATGCACCCATCGCGCGCGCAGCGTCAACATAGTCGTTTTCCTTGACCGTCAAGATCGCGGATCGGAAGACGCGCGCAATCGAAGGCCAGCCAAGAATACCGATGGCGATAAAGACGTTCTGAAGACCACGGCCGATAACGGCGATCATGGCGACAACGAACAGCACGTACGGGAACGCAAGGAAGATGTCCGCACAGCGCATGATGATCGTATCCCAGATGCCGCCGTAGAAACCGGCCAGAGCGCCCATGACCAGACCAATCACCGTGGAGATCGCAGTGGCCATAATGCCGACGGACAGCGAAACGCGTGCACCGTAGATAACGCGGACGAGAATGTCACGGCCAAGGGAGTCGGTGCCAAACGGGTGCTCTGCACACGGAGCCAGCAGCGACGTCTCGGCCATGGTGGTCGAATCGGAAGCCGTCGGCGAACCGAGCCAGGGCTTAGCCCACAGATCTGCGGTCAAGGCAACCACAACGACGATAATGATCCAGCAGACACCGATAACGGCGAGCTTGTTCTTACGAAGACGCTTAAAAGCGTCGCCCCACAGCGTGCGAGACTTGGCGGGAGCAGATGCGGCCATGGTGGCGGTAGCCTGCTCCTGAGACTGAGAATCAGTTTCCTGCATGAGACGTACCTCCCTTAGGCCTTATCCGACGGACCGCCAAGGCGGATGCGCGGGTCGAGGAATGCATAGCTAATGTCGACGAGCAGGTTGATCACCATGACGACGACGACGATGAGCGTAACGCCGCCCATAACGATGGGCCAGTCACGCATGCTAATGGCGCGATAGACCTCATAGCCGATACCGGGCCAGTTAAAAACCGTCTCGGTCAGGATGGCGCCCGAAAGCATGGCACCAAAGTCGACACCAATATAGGTAACGACGGGGATAAGTGCATTCTTAAGCGCATGCTTGATGATGATCGCGCGATTGGAGAGACCCTTGGCCTTTGCCGTACGGATGTAATCCTGGCTCATGACGTCAAGCAGCTGCGAGCGCATAATGCGAGCGGCATAAGCGGTCGAAACCGAAGCCAGCGTAATGGTCGGAAGCACATAGTGCATCCAATCCTGATACTGAGAACTGGAACCACCGGCACCCGAGATCGGCATGGAGAATGCGCCGCCGGTGGCATCCTTGAGGATGACGCCAAAGAACAGCTGCAGCAACATACCGAGCCAGAAGGCCGGGACGGCAACGAGGATTGACGTGGTGAGCGTTACCAAAATATCCCAGAAGGAATAACGCTTTACCGCCGAAATGATACCCGCACCGATACCCATGATTGCCTCGAGTACGATGGCGCATGCGGCAAGTTTGACCGTATACGGATACTTCTGGGCAAAGATTTCCGTAACCGGCAGCTTGCGCTGATAGGAATTACCCAGATCGCCATGAAGCAGGCCGTTCATGTAATACAAGTAACGGTCCACGAGCGACGTTTGAACGGGGTCGCCGTTCTCGTCAAGGATCGCGTTGCCGTCCTCGTCCGACTGGACCAGGTGATAGCGCACGCGAAGCTGAAGCTCCACCTCGGGGGACAGAGCCTTGTCTCCACCGATCAGCTTGATCGGATCTCCCGGCACGATATTCTGGAGGGCGAACAGAATCAGCGTAACGCCCAAAAATACCGGGATGAACTGAAGCACACGTTTAACGATGTACTTACCCATACCACTCCCCTATCTAGGGATTAACCTAAATGGGATGCCGATCGCCAGACCGGCATCCCAAAATTACCATCAGCCAGTTTACCCCAGGTTAGGGAGAACTGTATGTTTCCCATGAGGTCTACGTAAATACTTGACCCTCACGGAAGCTGCAAAACTCTTAGGCGAGCTCAGCGGTACCCAGATCGGCGTGCTTCTGCGGATCGACATAGAGGTACTTGATGCGATCGGAGCCGGCGATGGTGTGCGTGTAGAACATCAGCGGGATGACCGGGCAGTCAGCAGCGACCATTGCGTCGGCCTCCTGCATCTTAGCGACGCGCTCTTCGTCGTCAATCGTGGTACGGGCCTCGTCGACCTTGGCGTCGAACTCGGGGTTGTTGTAACCAGAACGGTTGTCGCCACCGAGGGAGTCGGAGTGGAACAGCGGATACAGGAAGTTGTCCATGATCGGGTAGTCGGCAATCCAGCCCAGACGACCGAACTGATAGTTGAGGTTCTGATACTGTTCGAGCAGGGCAGACCACTCGGGGGTATCGGAGACGGCGTTGACGCCCACCTTGGCGAGGTCGCCGATGATGGACTCCATGATCTCCTTGTGGCCACCGTCCTGGTTGTAGGACAGAGTCACGTTAATGCCACGGTCACCGTTGGCGTCGGCAGGAGCAACCTTGTCGAGGTACTCGTTAGCCTTGTCGACGTCATAGGCGCAGAACTCCCATGCGCCCTCCTTGTAGCCATCGATACCCGGAGGAACAATGCCGTCAGCGGGGGTGCGGGTACCCTTGAAGATGGTCTTGCAGATGGCCTCGCGGTTGATGGCCAGGGAGATGCCCCTGCGCAGATCGGCGTTGTTGAACGGCTCGGCCGTGGTGTTGCAGGTCAGGTAGTAGGTGGAAGGCTCGGCGCCGAGCAGCATGCGCTCGCCGTCGCCCATGGTGTAGCCGTCCTTGGACTCGCCGCGATCCTTCTTGGCGGCGTCGATCTGAGCAACGGGAACGTCGCAGATGTCAAGGTTACCGGCCTGGAACTCCTTGTAAGCGGTCTCCACGTCCTTGATGACCTGGAAGTGGATGCCATCGATCTTGGCCTTGTCGCCATAGTAATCGTCGAACTTCTTGAGGTTGATCTCCTGACCATCCTCCCACTTGCCGTCCATCATGAACGGGCCGTTACCGATCGGGGCAAGGTAGAAGCTCTTGACATCGGACTCGGCGCACTCGGGAACCGGGGACAGAGCCGGATGAGAGGCGACGAAGGGGAAGTCGGCGTAAGCGGAAGTCAGCTTGACGACGAGGGTCTCATCGTCAGGGCAGGTAACACCGCTGAGCTCAGTAGTGTTACCGGCAAGCAGATCGTCATAGCCCTCGACCATGGAAAGGTGATAGGAGACCTCGGAAGGACCATACTCTTTAGCGACAGCGGACTTGGTGCTGACCAGACGCTCCCAACCGAGCTTGAAGGACTTGGAGGTAACGTCATCACCGTTGTGGAACTTGGCCTTCTTGATCTTGAAGGTAAACTCGGTGGCGTCGTCGTTGGCCTCGAAGGACTCGCAAGCCAGCGGAACGATCTCGCCCTTCTCGGCGTCATAAGAGGTCAGAGCGTCAAAGAGCTGGTACTCGACCTGAGTGCCCTGGTCCTCCTGGACATTGTAGGGGTCGATGCAGACCGGGTTATTGATGTAGAAGTTCAGCGTCGAACCGGACTCAGAACCGGAAGCGTCGCCGCCCTTCTTGCCGCATGCGGCAAGAAAAGCCATGGAGCTCGCAGCAAGGGTACCGCCGACAAAGGCGCGACGACCCATAACGGGCTGGTGGAACATAGAATCAGCCATGCCATCCTCCTTATGAGATAGGACAAAGAAATGTTCAGTCGGACATATGTCGAGACAATCCGATCCGAACTATCGAAACGCCGCCCGTTGCTATGGCTGGTTATGCACAACAGGCCAACGTTTTCAATACAGTAGCGCATTTTATGCACGGTTTGAGGCTAATTCCGGTTAACGGTCGAGAATTTCTTTAGTTGGGCGCAGTATGTGGTGATATTCTGACTCTGTTACAAATATGTAAACAAAAAGGGTCCCGCACTTGCGGAACCCCTTTTCAATTATTTTATGCGGCTCGTGCTTAGTAGCCCACGATGCCCTGCGGGAAGAAGAACATGCACAGCACGACGCACACGGCAAACACGACAGCCATGATGACGGTCAGGCGGTCAAGGTTCTGCTCCATAACGCCCGTGGCAGAGCTGGAGTTATACAGCGAGCTGGCGATCATATCCGAAACGCCGGTGCCCTTACCGGAATGCATCAGGACGAGAATCGTCAGCGCCACGGCAGAGACAGCCCAAACTACAAACAGCAGAATCTGAAACGGACCCATAGAGAAGCTCCTTAATAGAACAATTCAAACTCTAGTACTGTACCACAACCCCCGACACTCCCCACCTGCCATTTGGGGACGAGGTAGAAATGGCAAAAATACCAAAAAAGGGGGTTGCCCGAATATGGTCAACCCCCTTGCAAAGAAACGCTTGGCGTTTTCTCTTAGGCCTCGGTCGCGAGCACGCGGCCCGTCATCTCGGCGGAAGGCTCCAGACCAGCCATGGTGAGCATAGTCGGGGCGATATCGGAAAGTCGACCGTCCTTGATACCGGTGAGCTGTGCCTTCTCATCAACGATGATGAACGGCACGCGGTTGGTGGTGTGAGCCGTAAACGGATGCTTGGAACCGTCGGAAGCAACGTCAAACATGTGATCGGCGTTGCCGTGGTCGGCGGTAATCAGCGCAAAGCCGCCCTTAGCGAGAATCGCCGGGACAACCTTGGACAGGGCATCGTCAACAGCCTCGACGGCCTTAACGGCCGCGTCGAAGACACCGGTGTGACCAACCATGTCGCAGTTCGCGAAGTTCACGATGTAGAAATCAGCGCGGTCCTCGTTGATGGCAGCGACGAGCTTCTCGGTAACCTCGGGAGCGCTCATCTCGGGCTGCAAATCGTAGGTAGCAACCTTGGGGGAAGCGACGAGCACGCGCTCCTCGCCCTCCTTGGGCTCCTCGATGCCGCCGTTAAGGAAGAACGTCACGTGGGCGTACTTCTCGGTCTCGGCGGTGTGCAGCTGCTTCAGGCCATTGGCTGCGATTACGTCGGCCAGAACGTTCTCGGGGAACGTCTTGGGGAAGGCGACCTCGACGTCAAACGTCGGATCGTATTCGGTCATCGTCACAAAGTGCGAGAGCTTGATCTGCTCGCGCTCAAAGCCGTCGAACTCCTTGTCCGTGAACACGCGGGTCATCTGACGAGCGCGGTCGGGACGGAAGTTGAAGAAGATGGCCGCGTCGCCCTCGTGGATACCCTCGTTGTGGGCAGCGAACGGCTCAACGAACTCATCGCCGCGCGGATCCTTCTCGTAGTAGGCCTTGATACCGGCAACGGGGTCGGTATCGGCATCGGACGCATTGACCATGACGTCGTAGGCGCGCTCGATGCGCTCCCAACGGTTGTCGCGGTCCATGGCCCAATAACGGCCCGAGACGGTAGCAACGCGAGCGTCGCAACCAGTCTCCTCGGAGATCTTGGCCAGGAAGGCGCAGAACTCGCTCATGTAGCCGGCACCGGACTGCGGATCGACGTCGCGGCCATCCATAAAGGCGTGAACGCGAACGGTCTTAATGCCATACTGGGCAGCCATCTTGACCAGGGCCTCGACATGGTTCATGTGAGAATGAACACCGCCGGGGCTCATAAGGCCCATGAGGTGCAGGGTCTTGCCCTCGGCCTTGACGTCATCCATAGCCTTGACGAAAACCTCGTTCTTGGCGATGGAGCCGTCCTTGATGGCGTTGTTGATGCGCGAAAGCTCCTGAAACACGATGCGGCCGGCACCGATGTTGAGGTGACCCACCTCGGAGTTGCCCATCTGGCCGTCGGGAAGGCCCACGTCCTCGCCCGAAGCACCGAGCGTGGTGTGAGGATACTTCTCGTACAGGCTATCGAGGAAGGGCGTCTTGGCGGCAGCGACGGCGTTCTCGCCGTCGGCCGGAGCCAAGCCGCAGCCATCCATGATGATTAGGAGTGCAGGAAGATGACGCTGTGCCATATGCCCTACTCGCCTGCCTTGACGACCATAGAGGCGAAGTCGGCAGCCTTGAGCGAAGCGCCGCCCACGAGGGCGCCGTCAACGTCGGGCTTGGCAACAAGCTCAGCGATGTTGGCGGGCTTGGCGGAGCCACCATAAAGAACGCGGATGCCGTTGGCGAGCTCCTCGCCGAACATCTCCTTGAGGGTCTCACGGATAGCGCCGCAGACCTCCTGAGCGTCCTCGGCGGTAGCGGTCTTGCCGGTGCCGATGGCCCAGATGGGCTCGTAGGCGACGACGACCTGCTTGGGGCAGGTGATCTCAAGACCCTCGAGACCAGCCTTGACCTGGTTCACGACATGCTCGACATAGGTGCCGGCCTCGCGAACCTCAAGGGACTCACCGCAGCAGAAGACGGGAACAAGACCGGCGGCAACGAGAGCCTTAGCCTTCTTGTTCTGGTCCTCATCGGTCTCGTGGAAGTAGTCACGACGCTCGGAGTGGCCGATGATGCAGTAGGTGCAGCCAGCGGACTTGAGCATGTCGCAAGAGGACTCACCGGTGAAGGCACCCTTGGCCTCCCAGTACACGTTCTGTGCACCGAGGGCGATGGGGGCAGCCTGAATGCGGTCATGAACCGTAGTAATGTCGATGGTCGGAGGGCAGACGAGCACCTCGACGCCAGCCGGAACCTCGGGCAGAGCCTGGGCCAGCTCGTCGGCGAGCTTGGCAGCCTCGGCGACGTCGTTGTTCATCTTCCAGTTACCAGCGATAAGAAGGGTGCGATTAGGCATCGAGAAGCGCCTCCACTCCGGGCAGGGCCTTACCCTCGACGAGCTCCATGGAAGCGCCACCGCCGGTGGAGATCCAGCTCATCTTGTCGGCCAGGTTAAACTTGTTGACGGCTGCGACGGAATCGCCACCACCGATGATCGAGGTGCAATCAGCCTCGGCGACAGCCTCGGCGATAGCCTGGGTGCCGTGAGCGAAGTTGTCGAACTCAAAGACGCCCATGGGGCCATTCCAGAATACGGTCTTGGCGCCCTTGACGGCCTCGGCGTAGAGCTCCTCGGTCTTGGGGCCGATGTCCATGCCCTCACGGTCGTCGGGGATAGCGTCGGAAGCGACAACCTCGGGGACAGCGTCCTCGCCAAAGTGGTCGGCAACACGGTTGTCGATGGGGAGCAGGATCTTGACGCCCTTCTCCTCGGCCTTCTTGAGCATCTCGCCAGCGCGCTCGACCCAGTCCTCTTCCTTGAGGGACTGACCGACGGTCATGCCCTGAGCCAGGAAGAAGGTATAGGCCATGCCGCCACCGATAATCAGGGTGTCGGCGGAGTCGATGAGATGATCGAGAACGCCGATCTTGGAGGAAACCTTGGAACCGCCGACGATGGCGACGAAGGGGCGCTCGGGCTCGGCGAAGATACCGGTCAGCGTGTCGACCTCCTTCTCCAGAAGGAAGCCAGCGACTGCGGGCAGGTAAGCGGCGGGACCCACGACGGAACCCTGGGCGCGGTGAGCGGTGCCGAAGGCGTCGAGGACGAAGACGTCGCCATAGGAAGCGAGGGTCTTGGCGATCTCGGGATCGTTCTTCTTCTCACGCTTGTCAAAACGGACGTTCTCGAGAACGAGGACCTTGCCCGGCTCGACGGCGGCGACGGCCTCGGCGGCCTTCTCGCCATAAGTGTCGGCGACAAAAGCAACATCGAGACCAGAGAGCTCGGCGAGCTTCTTGGCTACGGGCTCGAGGGAAAGCTCGGGCTGGAAGCCGGTGCCCTCGGGACGGCCAAGGTGGCTCATGAGGATAACGCGAGCATTGTGCTCAACGAGATAGTTGATGGTGGGCAGGGCAGCCTTGATACGGGTGGTGTCGCCAACGACGCCATCCTTGATAGGCACGTTGAAGTCAACGCGGACGAGAACGCGCTTGCCGTCGACATCGATGTCGCGGACGGTCTTCTTGGTAAAGGCCATGTTTGCTTCTACCTTTCGTACGTGTCTGCCTCCCATTACGGCAGACGATTTCTTATAAAAAGGGCGCGACCTTAGGGTGTAAGCCCTATAAGGCCGCGCCCTTTTTTAGACGCTCAACGAGCTATTCGCTAAAAGCCAAATTAAGCAACGAACTTCTCGAAGTACTTGATGGTGCGGACCATCTGAGAGGTGTAGGAGTTCTCGTTGTCGTACCAAGAGGTAACCTGAACGAGGGTCTGGCCGTTGCCGAGGTCAGAGCACATGGTCTGAGTGGCGTCGAAGATGGAGCCATGGGTCTCGCCGATGATATCGGTGGAGACGATGTCGTCCTCGTTGTAAGCGAAGGTCTCGGAGATGGTGGCAGCGTAGGCCTTCATAGCGGCGTTGACCTCGTCGGCGGTAACCTTCTTGTCAACGACAGCGTAGAGGTTGGTGAGGGAGCCGGTCGGCGTCGGGACGCGCTGGGCGGCACCGATGAGCTTACCGTTGAGCTCGGGGAGAACCAGGCCGATAGCCTTGGCAGCACCGGTGGTGTTGGGGACGATGTTGACGGCGCAGGCGCGGCTACGACGCTTGTTGCCCTTGCGCTGCGGGCCGTCGAGCGGCATCTGGTCGCCAGTCCAGGCGTGAATGGTGGTCATGATGCCGGACACGATGGGAGCGAAGTCGTTCAGACCCTTGGCCATCGGGGCGAGGCAGTTGGTGGTGCAGGAAGCAGCGGAGATGATGTTGTCCTCAGCGGTCAGCGTCTCATGGTTGACGTTGTACACGATGGTGGGCAGATCGCTGCCGGCCGGAGCGGAGATGACGACCTTCTTGGCACCAGCGTTGATGTGGGCCTGAGCCTTAGCCTTGCTGGTGTAGAAGCCAGTGCACTCGAGAACGACGTCGACGTCGAGGTCGCCCCAAGGCAGGTTGTTGGCGTCGGCCTCCTTGTAGATCTTGATCTCCTTGCCGTCAACGGTGATGGAATCCTCGCCAGCGACGACCTCGTGATCGCGAGCATAGTTGCCCTGCGTGGAGTCGTACTTCAGCAGGTAAGCGAGCATATCGGGAGAGGTGAGGTCGTTGATAGCGACGATCTCGGAGCCCTCATGACCGAACATCTGACGGAAGGCCAGACGACCGATGCGACCGAAGCCGTTAATAGCAACCTTTACTGCCATTGTGTCTCCTTTCGTAAGGCCCCCGCAAGCTACAGCGCCCGCCGTTGAGGCCCACAAACTAACCACTCGCCTAATATACCTTTTTTTTGACTTGAATTTCACGAGAATGCTCGAAATTGAAAATCAAATTTGCTTTAAAACGTTTTAAAGCATAAAACGGCAGTTCAAGTACTATATAAACTGCCGCTTTAAACTACCTGTTCGCTTCAATGAGCTTTTCAAGACGCAAAACACGGTGATATAGGGCCGACTTTGACAAAGGAGGGTCGGCCATCTCCCCCAAATCTCGCAGTGAGAGATCGGGATAGCGCTCACGTAAGTCACAAAAGGCCGCCAAGGCATCCGGGAGCACATCGCGCATGCCGCGTCGCTCAAGCTCCTCGATAAGCGCGAGCTGATGTTGGGCAGCGCCGGCGCTTCTCGTCTGGTTGGCCAGCTCAGCATTCACGCGACGATTTACGTCGTTTTTCACCAACTTGACCGCACGGGCTTCCTCGATTTCGGCAACGCTGCGCTTGGCACCAATCAATTTGAGCAAATGCTCAATCTCCTCGGCGCTCTTGATGTACACGGCATATGATCCTCGCCGGGCGTTGACGCGTGCATGAACCCCGACCTGCCCCAACAGGTCGCAAAGCCCCTTGGCGTATTGTTCGCCCTGCACCGCAATCTCCAGGTGAAAATCGCCACGCGGGTCTGCCACAAAGCCGCCGGCAATTAAAGCGCCGCGAATGTAGGCGAGCCTGCAGCAGGGCCGGGCGACGATATGGCGCGGCACACCGGCGACGAGCCCTCCCCTGCGGTCGAGAATGCCCAGCAGAACCAAAGCCTTATCGAGGTCGGGCTGGTCGGGCAAGGTGATGAGATAGTTTCGCACCTTATGCAAGACCGACTTGCGAACGGTAAACTCCGTTTTGAGCTTGAGGATGCGGTGCGTCAGCGTAATCATCGTGCGTGCAACGGCACCCGTCTCGGTCGCAACCGTCAAACGGTACCGACCAGAGCCCGCTAGCGAAAGCGTGCCACTCACACGTGTAAGAGCGGCAAGTGTCGACAGATCGCAATATTCACATTCGGGTTCGCAGCGCGCAAGCTCGTCACGCACCTCGGCGGTAAACGACATTCAAACCTATGCTTTCGTATTGGCACGCGACAAGTCGCGGTGAGAAATGCTCACGTGATACTGAGCACCTTCCAGGTATCGGGCCGTAGCCTCTGCAATGGCAACGCTGCGGTGCTGGCCGCCCGTACAGCCGATGGCAATGGAAAGCTGCGGCTTGCCCTCCGCGATATAACCCGGCATGACCGTATCGAGCAACTGCGTCCAAACCTTCCAGAACTCCTGAGTCTTGGGATGGTCCAGGACAAAGTCGGAGACCTTCTTATCGAGGCCGGTCAACGTGCGCATCTCGGGGTCGTAGAATGGATTAGGCAGGAAGCGAACATCGATCATGATGTCTGCCTCGACGGGCATACCATGCTTAAAGCCAAATGAGAAGACGTGGACGTCCATGAGCTGCTGGTCGGACAGCTCTGAAAAAGCCGCACGCAGCTTATTGCGTAAAGCAGAGGTACGAAGGCGGCTCGTATCGATGATCATATCGGCTCGGTCGCGCACGCCCTGGAGTTGTAAACGCTCGCGCTGGATGGCGTCGGCCGTGGTCTCCCCCGGCTTCGCAATGGGATGGCGGCGGCGGTTTTCGCTGTAGCGGCGAATCAGCACCTCATCAGATGCATCGAGAAACACAATGTCACAGCTCATCTCGCGCTCTTCCAAGGCGGCAACGGCGTCAAGCAGCTCATCAAACAGGCCTTGGCTGCGAAGGTCACAGGTAACAGCAAGATGTCTACCCACACCCGTATTGATGCCAACAAGCTCTGCGAGCTGCGCAATCAGGCGCGGAGGCAGGTTGTCGATACAAAAATAGCCCATGTCCTCAAACACATGCATGGCTTGCGTTCGGCCCGATCCGGACATTCCGGTGATGATGACGATATCGGGAATGCGCTCCGTGCGCTCCGCCGCATCCATGGCATCTCCCTTTTGCATGTGCTGCCTCCTAAAATAAGCGCAGGACCCGGCCAGCGGATCCCGCGCGATCAATTGCCTTAGTTGAGTATACCGCCCCAAGCGGATACGGGGCCCGTCTTACGCCTCAAGCGCAGCCTTGAACCAACTCGTAATACTTGTGGGGTGCGTAATGGCAGTGCCAACGACAACGGCCCAGGCGCCGGCGTCAATCGCGGCGCGAGCCTCCTCGGGCGTATGCACACGACCCTCGCAAATAATGGGAAGACCGGGGAACTCCTCGGTTGCCTGGCGCAAAAGCGGCAGGTCGGGGCCGTCTGCCATGGTGCAATCGATGGCGGCGACGCCATGCGAAAGCGTAGTGGAAACCAAATCGAAGCCCATGTCGACCGCGCGGCGGATATCCTCGATCGTGGCGCAGTCCGCCATCAGAAGCACGCCCTCCTCGTGCAGCGGACGAAAAGTGTCCTCGAGCGACTTGCCATCGGGGCGCGGACGATCGGTGGCGTCAATCGCCACGATGTCAGCACCGGCAGCAACGCAGGCGCGGGCGTGACGCAGCGTCGGCGTGATGTAAACGCCCTCGTGTCCATCCTTCCACAGGCCGATAACAGGAACCTCACAACGACCCTTAATGGCAGCAATGTCGGCAAGGCCCTGGCAACGAATGGCGGCGGCGCCTCCGAGTTCGCAAGCGCGAGACATTTGAGCCATGGTCTCGGGCGTACGAAGCGGCTCGCCCATATACGCCTGAACGCTCACGATGAGCTTACCCTTCAGGGATTGAATTAAAGGATCGACGGTCATAAGGCTATAACCTTTCTCAGAACAGCCTCCCGAGGCGTGTCGTCTCGGGAGGCTCCTACAGCAGATACGTTTACTTTAACGAGGCAAGAAGATGCTCGGCGGCACCGATAAGCGGTGCGTCGCCCTCCAGAGAACCGATGAGGATCGGCGTGTCCTGAAGCGGATCGAGCGCTTGGCTGGCATAGCCCTCGTGTACCGAATCCTTCCACGTCTGCGAACGCCAATCGGGTCCCTGGTGAATTACGCCACCCGAAAGCACGATGACCTCTGGATCCAGAATGTTGGCGAGCGAGCCCAAGCTAGCGCCCAATGCAAAGCCGGCATCGTGGATGACCTCGGTCGCCTTTGCGTCACCCGCACGGCACAGGTCGTTCACGTCGCGGCCAACCGAGGGACGGCTGGGGTCAACACGACCGAAGCGCTCGTCGTACATGCGCCCAATCGACGTACCCGAAGCCACCGACTCCAGATGGCCGGAACGCCCGCAGGCGCAGGGAATGCCGGCGGCAGCCGAGCACTCGATGTGGCCCATATGGCCGGCAGCACCATGGAAGCCCTGCATCACGCGGCCGTTCTCGACATATGCGCCTCCGATACCCGTGCCGATGCCCAGACACAAGACGGAGAACTTGCCCTTGCCGACGCCCCAATGGGCCTCACCCAGAGCATGAGCCTGCACGTCGCCTACAACGGCAACGGGAAGACCGAGGTCCTCGCGCAGACGCGGCCCCAACTGAACGCCGGACCAGCCGGGCATGATCTCGTTGGCATACGCGATGGCGCCCGTCTTGGGATCGACGACGCCAGCGGCACCGATACCGACGCCAAGGACCTCGACATCGGGATTCGCCTCGAGAGCGGCCTTGATGGACGCCTCGATACGCTGGAAGACGGCCTCACCGCCCTCTTGGGCCTCGGTGGGAACCTCAGCCTCAAATACGGGATGGGGCACGCCGCCATCAGCCGGATATTCCATAATGGCGGTCGCAATCTTGGTGCCACCGATATCAACGGAGCAGATGTACTTGTTCTCCATGTCGCTCTCCTTAGGAGATAAAAACAACTACAGGAAATAAAGGCGGTGTTATCGCCGCAGCTTGCTAAAGGCTTCCCGAGTGCCCGGGGTTGGGGTGAAAGCGGTCGGGCATTGACCTAATGGGTCACGCTCGATCGCTTGAGCCCCAAGATCGGGTGCCCGGGAAAGCTTTACAGGAGACCGTTGTCCTGGAGGACCTTCCTAATCGCCTCGACGTTCTCGCCGGTCATGGCCTTCACCGGGCGCGGCATGGTCGGGCTGTCGAAAATGCCCATGAGGTTCATAGCGGTCTTGAAGGCGCCAACGCCACCGGCATAGCCCTGGACGCCCGAGGTGACGTCCCAGATGTGCGAAATCTCATTGAGGCGATCCTGCTCGGCTTTGACGGTAGCCCAGTCACCAGCCTGAGCGGCCTTCCACTGGCGCACGTAGCCCTCGGGCTCAACGTTGGCGAGACCCGGGACAGAGCCGTCGGCGCCACCAAGGTAGGCACCGTCGACGACGACCTCATGGCCGGTGAGGATGCTCATCGGATGGCCGTTCTTCTCGTTCTCCTGAACAAGGTAGCGGAACGAGACGTCGTCACCCGAGGAATCCTTGACGCCAGCAAGGACGCCCTCGGCGCCGAGCTTTGCAAGGAGCTTCCAGGGGAGCTTGGTGTGAACGCACACGGGAATGTCATAGGCAAAGATGGGCAGGTCGAGCTCCTCGTGCAGGATGCGGAAATGCTCCTCGACCTCGGTCATGCCCTGCAGGGCATAGAACGGGCAGGTGGCGACGAGCGCATCGGCGCCCAGCTCCTGAGCAACCTTACCGTGCTCAATCATGCGCTCGGTCTCGGTATCGATGATGCCGACCAGAACAGGAACGCGGTGGTCGACGATTCGAACGGCCTCGGCGATGATCTGTCGACGACGCTCGTCGGTGGAGAAAACGACCTCACCCGAAGAGCCCAGGAAGAACAGGCCATCGACGCCGGCGTCGATCATGCGGTTGATGCTGCGCTCAAAGGAGGCAACGTCGAGCTGGTGATCTTCGGTATCGGGAACAACGACGGGAGGAATAACGCCGGTGAATTTCTGAGTTGCCACAAGAATCTCCTTAGTTGTCTGGCGGGTGGCCCTATGCCGCCCACTCTTGTTGGCAGTGTCCAGGCCGTCTAGGCCAAAGAACACAGGTAGAACGCTTGGTTAAAGAAGTCGACGACTTCGTTTTCGAACGCATTGATGCGTTCGTGAGCATATTTGGCATAGATAATATGCCTCCGGTCACACTCAAGACCGTTGAATACGGCAAACTGGCCCTTGGGATCGCTCACGGCATCCATGAGCGATGTACCCATGAGTACCGATCCGCGCACCCGAGACGACAGCGCTTCGAGGCCGCCGGGAAGCGGATTGGCAACCGCCGTGCAGGCAAGGCCCCGCTCGTCTAGAGCAGAAACCGCAAGCGCGACTCCACCGCCAAGGCCCTCGCCCCATGCAAAGATGCGGTCGGGGTCCATGCCGTCAAGATTGCGCGCGACCTTTGCCATTGCACAGCCCCAGCGGACGCGTTCAACAAAAACGGGCGAGGTAACCCCCTGCTTCAGCTCGCTGAGCCCAATCACATCGTCGTCCAGCGCAAGCACGGCATATCCCATGGCGGCAAACCTCGTCATGTGATGCCATCCACGTACGGGTCGGTCGATGTCGTGAAACATCAGGCATAGCGGCACAAGCTCGGATGCCCGGGCGCAACCTGAGGGCTCAATCAAACGGCCGTGTACGACTTCCCCGGCAAGTTCAAAGGAAACCTCGGAGTAACGCGCGCACGGATTGGCGAAATCAATCGCCGTGACAGTCAGTCCGCAAACCTCAAGGTCCGAAGCGGCTGCCTCCAACTCGGAAACATCCGCCAAGGCATCGCCACGCCAATCACGGAAATCGGAGAGCCTTGACGAAACCGTCCCAGAGATCCCCGCAAGCTCGGGGTCAATCAGCTCATTGACATTGCTCTCGCACTTAGACATGAGCCTCCCCTTCCTTGCAGAAAAACGGAATGATCAGATCGTCAAAATCCTGAATCTCCTCGTGGCCAAAACCCTCAAAGAACTCATGGCGCTTCTCGCAGGTCAGGTTGTTGTAGACCGCAAACTGCGTCGCCGGTGGACAGACGATATCAGCCGTTCCCGTGCCAAACAGCACGGGGCATTTGACCATGGGGGCAAAATTCTTGGAATCGAAATACGCCAGCTTGGCATAGGCCTCGTCAATACGAGTCGAGTCCTCGTCAAACCAGCGAGACCAATAGCGCAGGCCCTCGTAGGCAATGTCGTCGGCATCCAAATCCCAGACCAGGCGGAAATCCGACAGGAAAGGATAGAGGATGGCGGCACGATTGATAAGCTCGCTGTTAAGCGCGCAGGTCGCAATGCCCAAGCCACCGCCCTGCGACGCACCGTTCACAAAAACACGGGCAAGATCGATGCCCTCGAGCTCGCGAACAATGCGGCACAGAATGCGGATATCCTGATGCAAGCGTACGTAGTAGAGATTGGCCGGGTCGCCGTCGATACCGGCAACGATATGCCCGGCAACCGTTGTGCCTTCAAATCCACCAATATCCGCGGAGGGGCCACCCTGACCGGGGCAGTCGAGGGCGACAAGTGCCATGCCCATACCCGCAAACGATGCCTGCTCGAACCAGCTGCGGCTTGCGCCCGGATAGCCGTGGAACTGTAGCACCAGCGGCACAGACGCGTCCGAAACCGGCTTGAGATACTTGGCATGCAGGCGGGCGCCACACATGCCGGTATACCAGAGGTCAAAAAACTGGCAGGTCGCAGCATCGGCAATCGATGCCGCCTCGACCGAATAGTCGATCTCGACGGCGTCAGCCTCGGCCATGCGGACGTTCCAAAAGAGATCGAAATCTGATGGACGAGGCATGGTGCCCCGATAACCACCAAATTGCTGTTGTAGCTCCTGAGCGCTTGGCATGGCTCGTGAACCCAACCTTTCGAAATCGCAACGAGGGTGGGCCCGGCAAGGGAGCCGGGCGCACAGGAGGGAAAGCGAACCTACTCGCCAAGCTTGGGATGCAGCAGCGACGGCGCAGCACCGAGCAGCATCTTGGTGTAGGGGTCCTGCGGGTTCTGGAAGACCTGCTTGGCCTCGCCCTGCTCGACGATTTTGCCGCCGTTCATGACGATGATGTCGTCAGAGATGTAGCGGACCGTCTGGATGTCATGGCTAATGAACACCATAGCCAGGCCGAGCTCCTTCTTAAGATCGGTCAACAGGTTGAGGATCTGCGCGCGGACCGAAACGTCCAGAGCCGAGGTGGGCTCGTCGGCGATGATGGCGTCAGGGTTCAACGACAGGGCACGGGCAATTGCCACGCGCTGGCGCTGACCGCCCGAAAGCTGGCCGGGAAGAACCTCGGCGGCAGAGCTGGGCAGACCGGTGAGCTCCAGGAGTTCCTTAACGCGCTTCTCCTGCTCGGCCTCGGTACCCAGGTTGTGGACGCGCATGGGATCGAGCAGCTGCTCACGAACGACCATGCGAGGGTTGAGTGCCGTCGCGGGGTTCTGGAACACGACCGAGATGACGCGGCCCATGTGACGACGATCCTCGGCAGTACGCTTGGTGACGTCCTTGCCCTTAAAGTAGACCTTGCCACTCGTGGGGGCCTGCAGGCCGCACATGACGTTAGCAGTGGTGGACTTGCCGCAACCGGACTCGCCGACGATGCCGATCGTCTGACCGGGCATGAGCTTAATGGTCACGCCTTGGACGGCATGAACCAGATTGGGGTGCAGGATCGAACCGGTACGGGTCCTAAAGGTGACGTGGACATCGTCAAGGAAGATAATCGGCTCGACGCCGTTGACCGCAGTCTCGCTCATCTACATCACCTCCGCATGAGGGGTCAAACCATTTGCCTTGAGCACCTCATCGGGGAGCTCGGAATAGAAGTGCTCGGTGCCGGGCACGCGCTTGAAGACCGGACGGGTGTCCAGGCCGATGTGCGGATGGCTTGAGCGGGGCGCGAAGCGATCGCCCTTGGGGAAATCGCGCGGGCTGGGGACGGCGCCGGGCACCTGGTGCAGGCGGCCCGAACCGCTCTCGATGGACAGAACGGAGCCCAGAAGACCGCGGGTGTACTCGTGAATCGGGTTGGTGAGCAGCTCCTTGGTGGGCGCCTGCTCGATAACCTGACCGGCGTACATAACCGTGATGTTATGGGCGACCTCGGCGACCAACGCCAGGTCATGCGAAACGAAGATCATGGCAAAGCCGAGCTTGGCCTGAAGATCGTTGAGCAGCTTAATGACCTGCTTTTGGACGGTAACGTCCAGAGCGGTCGTGGGCTCGTCGCAGATGACCAGCTTGGGGTCGCGGGTAAGGGCCATAGCGATCAGAACGCGCTGACGCTGTCCACCGGAAAGCTCGTGCGGATAGCTCTCGAGCGTGCGCTTGGGGTCGAGGCCGACGAGCTCCAGGAGCTCCTCGGCGCTGCGGGTGCCGCCGCGCTTGGTGAGCTGCTTCATCTGGGCGGAGATGAGCATAGAGGGGTTGAGCGAAGACAGGGCGTCCTGATAGACCATGGCGATATCGGTACCGCGCAGGCCGAACCACTCCTTCTTGCTCATCTTGAGCAGGTCACGACCCTCCCAGAGGACCTCGCCGGAAAGATGCTCGTCCTCATCGGTCAGGCCCATGATGGCCAGCGTGGTGATGGACTTACCGCAGCCGGACTCGCCTACCAGGCCCATGGTCTGGCCGGGACGGACGTCAAAGTTGACATGGTCGACGACGTTGATATCACCGTGGTGCTCAAACTGGATGCAGAAATCGCGGACCGAAAGAATCGGCTCAACGGACTCATCGGGCACATGGCGGTCGTTACGCTTGAGCTCGACATCGCGCAGGGCGCCAAGACGGGCGGACAGGGACTGGGCCTGCTCCTTGTAGGCGCGAACGGGGTCGGAGACCAGCAGGTCGGCCTCGCGGCGCTTGGAGGAATCGGTCGGATCCAGGGCGGCGGAAGGAGCAGCGGCCATAGCGTCGGTAATGCCCTCGGAGAGGATGTTGAGCGCCAGGCAGGTGATCATGATGGCCAGACCCGGGAACAGCGCCTGCCACCAACGACCGGCGAGCACGCCACCGCGGGCGTCGGCGAGGATGTTGCCCCACGTAGCAGTGGGCTCCTGGATGCCAGCGCCGATAAAGGTCAGCGAAGCCTCGAAGATGATGGCGTCGGCGACCAGGGTGACGGTGAAGACCATGATCGGGGCAATGCAGTTACGAAGAACGTGCTTGATCAGAATCCACGGAGCCTTGGCGCCGGAGACGATGACCGCGCGGACATAGTCCTCACCGTACTCGGATACGATGTTGGCACGCACGATACGGGCGATCTGCGGGGTGTACATAAAGCCGATCGCAAAGATAATCGACGGCACGGAGTTGCCCAGGATGGAAACGAAGACGGCTGCGAGGGCGATACCCGGGACAGACATGATGATGTCCAGGATGCGCATAATCGTCTCGGAGACGGCCTTGCGCGAAACCGCAGCAAGAGCACCGACAACGGAGCCACAGACCAGAGCCATAGCGGTAGCACCAAAGCCGATGATCAGCGAGTAACGGCCACCGTAGAGCATACGCGAAAGGATGTCACGGCCCTTGTCGTCGGTTCCGAAGATAAACCCGTTGCCGGGCGCCTGGCGAGCCGTAAAGATCTCGACCGGGCTATAGGGGGCAAGCAGGGGGGCAAGAATCGCAGTCAGGGCGACCAGCACCAGCACGATGGCGGCAATCTTAGAAGACAGCGTCATCTTCTTCCAGCCACCGAGCTTGAGCCCCTTGGAGGCAGCCTTCTCGAGCTGCTCGGTTTGCTTCTCTCGAATCTTTACCATAATCTACACCGTCCTGATGCGCGGGTTGATGAGCAGGTAGAGCATGTCAACCACGATGTTGATGATGATGAAGGCAAGAGCAACGACGATGACGACGCCCTGAACCAGGTTCGCCTCGTTGCCCTGAACGCCCTGCAGGATCGCAGTACCCATGCCGGGGAGGTTGAAGATGACCTCGATGACGACGGCGCCGCCCATGAGATAGCCAATCTTAAGACCGAGGGTGGTGACCGGGGTGATCAGCGCGTTGCGAAGAACGTTGATGCCGACGACGACCTTCTCGGGAACGCCGGCGCCGCGAGCCATACGGACATAGTCCTTGTCGAGCTCCTCGACCATGGCGGTACGCACGATACGAGTCATCTGACCCGTCAGCGGAAATGCCAAGGCGATGGCGGGCATGATCATGCGTCCCAGATAGCCAGCCGGATTCGTGGTGAAGTGCGGCAGGGCACCCGATGCCGGGAGTACCTTAAGGTAGGAGGAGAACAGCAGGATCAACAGAACGGCAAGCCAGAACGACGGGGTTGCCAAGCCGGCGATGGAAAAGACGCGGATCACTTGGTCCGGCCATTTATCGCGATACAGGGCCGCGATGACGCCGAGCAAAAACGATACGACCGCACCGATGGCAAGACCGATGAAGGTCAGCTGCATCGTGACGGGTAGGGCCGTGGAGATGCGCTTGGCAACGGAGTTGCGAGCAGCACCATAGGTGCCCATGTCGCCATGGATCAAATTGCCCATATAGCGCACGTAGCGCACGGGCCAGGGGTCGTCCAGACCATACTTCTCATGGTACTCGGCAACCGCCTCGGGCGAGGCACCGTCACCCAACGCCGTGTAGGCGGGGTCGGTCTTGGAGAACGACATAAGGAAGAACACCAGGACGGTGACGCCCAATGCCATGATCGGCAGCGCCACGAGACGCCTTCCAATCAAACGTAGAAAGTTGTTCACGTTCTCTCCCCTTTCTTTTGTCGGTAGGACCAACTGGTATATGAGTACGGACACTCATTACAAGACCCGAGCGACATCGTTGCCGCCCGGGTCTTTGTTTCAACTATGAGGATACGGTCCCAACGGCCGACATCCTGCATATAGACTCAAGCGAGTCTTACGCCTTGACGGTCGCGACACCCTTAAAGGACATGCTCGTCGTGCCGATGCCCTTGAAGCCATCGAGGGCCTCGCCGTTGGGCGCAGTGGACGGGTCGTTCCAGGAAGCGGAGACGGTCTTAACGTGGACAACGGGGTACAGAACGGCGTTGTCGGCGATGATGTCGAAGCACTCGTTCCACTTCTTCTGCTGCTCGTCGCCCTCGGCGGCAAGAGCCTCGTCCATAAGGCCGTGGAGCTTCTGCCACTCAGCGGACTCCTTCCACGGGCAACGGGTCTGCATCCAGACGTTGTCGCCGTACCACCAGTTGAGCAGCAGGTCGGGGTCTGCGCCGAAGCAGGAAGGATCGCCAGGGGCAAGGAGGATATCGTAGGCCTCGCCGCCGTCGATGGCAGCATAGGTGGCCGGCGAAGTATCGGTCTGGATGGTCACATCGAAGCCGAGAGCGTCGAGGTCGTTCTTGACCTGGGCAGCCATACCCTTGATCTGCTCGTTATCGGTGGTGCGCAGGGTAATGGCGCCCGGGGTGATACCGGACTCCTCGATAAGCTTCTTGGCCTTCTTGGCGTCGGTCTTGTACACCGTGGAGGCCTCATGATAGTTGGTGAAGCTCTTGGGCAGGTAGCAGCTGGCAGCGGTAGCAAGGCCGGCGAAGGTGTTGCTGATCATCTTCTCGGTGTCGAGCGCATACATGACAGCCTGACGGACCTTGACGTCGTTCCAAGGCTCCTTGGCGACGTTGAACATGATGAAGCGGGTGCCGAAGCCCTGGACGTTGTCAATCTTGCAGCCAGCGCCCTCGAGCTGGTCGACGGCGTCAGCGGTAACGAGCTCCATGACGAGCGTGGAGCCTTCCTGCTGAGCGGTGACGCGAGCGGTGGGGTCGGTCAGGATGCTGTACTGGATCTTCTTATCCTCGGCAGCATACTCACCGTTGTACTCGGGGTTGGGAACCAGGGTGATCTCGGTATCGGAGATAGAATCGTACATCCAGGGGCCGGAGCCGATCGGCTGCTTGGCGCGATCCTCCTCGCTCTGGGCGGCAGGAGTAACGCGAATGATGGCCAGACGATCCTTGAGCAGGGAGAAGTTGGGGACCTTGGTCTTGACCGTCACGGTGCTGGCATCCTTGGCCTCGATGGACTCGAAAGGCTGGAAGAACGGAGCGTAGGTGGCAGAAGCGGCGCAAGCGGTGTAGGAGGCGACGACGTCGTCAGCGGTAACCTCGGTGCCATCGGAGAATTTGGCGCCCTTGCGGATGGTGACCTCGAAGGTGGTGTCGTCCACGGACTTGGGATCATCGGTGGCGAGCTCGTTGAAAGTGCTGTAGTCGTGGTAATCGATGCCGTAGAGGCCCTCGACGACGTGCCAGTTAGCGCCCAGGCCCACGGCGGAGCCAGTGCTGGCGGGGTCGAAGCTGGACGGAGCGTAAGCGGAACCGGCAGTGATCACGCCGCCGCCACGGTTGGCGGAATCGGCGGGAGCGGAACCCTCGTCGCTAGAGCTGCCACCGCAGCCAGTGAGACCAAAGCCGGCGACAGCAGCGACGCTGCCGGTGAGGCCAAGGAACGAACGCCTGGACATACCCTTATTGATGATGGCCATGTCTTCTCCTATCAATAGAGAATCTTACCCGGGAGCACCTAAACTTGCCCCCGCGCAACTTGCGGACGATATATACCTTACCTACCGACAAACCCAACTGAGGTGCCGCGCTCGGCGACCGATACATACATACGCTTGAACGGTATTTACTACCGTTCACCGAATTCGTTGACAAACGATACAGCAGACAGTATGTATCGGCGAGGTGAGATATCAGTCTTCGTCAACCCGCAGGATAGCAGGGTTTTCGCTTGGGTTAGTCAAACGTTTTAGCGTTAATAAAACCCGAAACCTGCAGGCAATCATGGCGAAATAAATGGTTGAAAATCGCGCAATCATGTATATCAGTTATTTATGCTCGTGTTTAGCTATCGGAATGGCCAGCCGCGGCCTCGGCACGCTCGGCATTCCATGCAACGAGCGCCTCGTGGACCGCCTTGGCAACATCGGCAGGTATGCCGCGAACTTCCGCGATCTCTTGCTCACTCGCCGCGCGCAACCGCTTCATCGAGCCAAAATGGCGCATAATTGCACGTTTTCTAGTGGGTCCCACGCCTGGAACGTCATCGAGTACCGAAACCGTCATAGCTTTATCGCGCAATTCGCGATGGAACGTGATGGCAAAACGGTGCGATTCGTCGCGCACCTGCTTGATGAGATAGAGCGACGCAGACCCGGTCGGAAGTACGACAGGAGTCTCGTCCCAAGGCACGAAAACCTCCTCATCGGCCTTTGCCAAACCACAAACTGGTATATCGAGCCCAAGGGCCTCAAGTTGCTTAATTGCAGCCGTCAATTGCGGCTTGCCGCCGTCGACAACGAGCAAATCGGGGCGCGAGCCAAAACGTTCGTCGGTCATCCGCTCGGGAGCATAGCGACGCCCCAAAACCTCGGACATCGAAACGAAGTCGTTCGCCTCGTCCAATTCGGCCTGGATTTTAAAGCGGCGGTACTGGCTCTTGTCGGCGTGGCCGTTGGTAAACACCACCATCGAGGCGACCGTAAAGGTGCCATGAAGCGTAGAGATATCGAAGCACTCGATTCGCATTGGCGGCGCAGGTAGCGCCAAGGCGCTCTCAAGCTCCAGGAGCGCTCGATTGGTGCGATCGTCGGCGTATCCCGTGCGCATCATATAACGCATGAGGGCATGACGCGCATTTTTAGATGCCATATCGAGCAACCGGTGTTTTTCGCCGCGCTGAGGCCTATGGAGATGACAGGAACGCTCGCGCTTGTCCGAAAGCCACTCCCCTAGCGCCTCCGCATCCTCAAGCTCGACGGAAAGGTTCACCTCGGCTGGAATATCAGCCGTCTCGTCGTAATAGCGCTTGAGAAAGCCCGATTGAAGCTCCTCTTCATCGACATCCAGGCCCTTATCGAGAATGAACTCACAGGTTCGAACCGTTCGCCCCTCGCGCACAACAAACACGCAGGCGGCCGAAATGGTCTCTTCTCGATAGAAACCAATCACATCGAGATCGACACTCGACGGAAAAACGACCTGCTGTCGGTCGTCCAGGCCCCTAATAACTTCCAAGCGACGCTTGACGCGCGCCGCCCGCTCAAAATCGAGCGCTTCGGCGGCGTCCGTCATCTCGGATGTAAGCTCATCAACGACATCTTTACGATGGCCCGACAAAAATCGCTCGACGCGTTTAACGTTTTTAGCATAGTCGGCTGGAGAGATCGCACCGACGCATGCCCCCGGGCCGCGGCCAACATGGAAGTCAAAGCAGGGACGCCCGTTTTGAGCGCAAATCATATTGACGATATCTTCTTCGCCCTTGTGGGACTCGACGATACGGCGGCATCGACGCCATTCCGCACAAGAAGCCGAGCAGATCGGGATTACCTTGCGCAGCGTATCAATGGTCTCGCGCGCCGCGCGGCTGTCGGTGTAGGGACCAAAATAACGCGTTCCCGGCTTATGACGCTCACGAGTATATTTAATAGCTGGGAACAGATCGCTCTTGGTGATAGCGATAAAGGGATAGCTCTTATCGTCCTTAAGGTCGACATTAAAGTACGGATGGTATTGACCGATCAGGTTGCGCTCGAGCACCAGCGCCTCGTGCTCGTTCTCGACAACGATATAGTCAAAGCTCGCAACCAGCTGCATCATCAGTGGAATCTTTTGGCGCTCGTCCTGCAACGTCACATATTGACGCATGCGCGAGCGCAGATTTTTAGCCTTGCCAACGTAAATGACATCGCCCTTGGCATCTTTCCAAAGGTAGCAGCCAGGCTGCATGGGCACACGCGAAACCTGTTCGGCAAGCGTTGGAATGTTGTCATGACCTGCCACGACTGCCTACCTGCGGCGAAGAAGCGCGGAGACCTCAGGCATCTTTAGAAGGACGGCAAGGCCAAAAGTCACGGCAAGTGAAACCATGCCCGCGATGCAAACATAGCCCAAGGTAATAAGAATCGATCCGCCAAGCGCTCCGACAAAACTCTCGAGCGCCCACAAAACGCCGGCACCCGCTGCGGCACCCAGGCCGCCGAGCAAAAGGCCATAGAAACAGCCGTGCAGAATAGATTTAACCTGAAGACCCTGCAGACGACGACGCAGCCACCACAGCGAACAGCCGACCAGAATCACATAGTCGACAACATACGACATCGCAATCGCAGGCATGCCATAGCCCAGCACCACACCAAACAGCAGAACCGAACCAGCCTGACCGATGGCAGAGTATAGGCAATAGCGACTATAGGGCTTCATGTCGAGCAACGCCGAGAAGCTCTTCTGCATCAACACGACCACGCCGTAGAGTGGCAGGGAGAGCGCCAGATAAACCAGAAACTCGGACACAAGCGCCACACCCGACTCGTCGAACTTGCCGGCGCAATAAATCATGTTGAGCGGACGGGCAAACACAATGAGATATAGAGCGAAAGGAATCAGGAAGAAGAGCATCTGGGCCACGCCGCGCGAGATACCAACGCGCACGCTGTCATAATCCTTTTCCTGGGCATCGTGCGAAAGCTCGGTATAAAGCGCCGTCGAGAGCGAGGCGGCTATCAAGGCATAAGGCAGTGTGTACCAAAGGCGCGCATAGGCAATTACAGAAGGACCGGTCTCGGGCTGCACCACCAGCGCGGCTGCGTTGGTAATGGAAGTCGACACGAACATGCATACCGTAGCGAGCAACGTCGGGACGCCGAGCGCGAGCGTCTGTCGCAGTGCAGGATCCTTAAAGTCGATATGAATATGAGGCCGGACACCATGCTTACCGAGTGCGGGAATCTGGCACGCCATCTGGACAAAAACGCCAAGCGTCGTGCCGAGCGAAATCAAAACGACGCCCGCCTGCTCACCAAAGCAGGCAGATACGGGAGCGAAGCCCATAAAACTCGCAATGACAATCACATTGTTGAGTACCGGGGCGAACGTCGACCAAAAGTAGTCACGATGCGCGTTAAGAACGCCCGAGAACACCGAGCCCAAGCCGTAGAACAAAATCTGAATGGCAAAGAAACGGAACATGAATGCAGCGGTATCCATGCTTCCGCCATCGCCCGAAAGGAACGACTGCGTCCAGATAAAGCCCGGAGCAAACACGGTGCCCAACACCGAAATGCCGCCCAGCAGCAAAAGCAGGATGCCGAGCAGATTACCTACGTATTCGTTTGAGGCGTCGCGACCCTGCTCGCGACGCACGCCCATGTACACCGGCAAAAAGGCGGTAACCAACATACCGCCCATCACGAGCTCATAGAGCATATTGGGCAGGTTGTTGGCGACCTGATAGGAAGACGAGAGCAGCGACATGCCGATGGCGGCAGCCATAGCCCAAGTACGGATAAACCCGGTGACGCGCGACACGATGGTCAGTGCAGTCATGAGGCCGGCAGAACGGCCAACCGTAGAGTAGTCCGACGAGCCCATATCATCTACGTCGTCCTGTGATTGGGGGCTGACTTCAGTGTGTTGTCGAGAATCAACCTCGATATCAGGCTCATCGATTATCGCGAAGGGGTCGTCGACCAAAACGGCATCATCGGCAGAAAAAGCTCCGTCAACAGGCGTGACATCGTTGTCAAACGAAGCGTCATCGTTAGCTACGGCATTATTACCAAACACCGTGTCAACTTCCCTGGCGGCAGCGGTTCGACCAGAAAACGACAATAGATCCCAATCATCGTCCTCAACAGCAACGCCCTCGACCGGATCGGTCGAGCCGAGCGGTGACCACTCGTCATCCAAAAGCAGCTGCTCGCCATCACCGTCGGTTGCAGGCCTCGCGGGACGATCGGCTGGGACACCCTGCAGTGCGCCCTTTCCCTGAGCCGCCATCAAAAACACCGCCGTCTCATCGGGACGCGGCGCACGAGACGCCCCGGCGTCAGGCATCCGTCCGGCACGGGATTGAGCCGCGGCCAAAAACACCGCCGTCTCATCGGGACGAGCCGAAGAGAGAATCGTGCGGGGAGGCACCGTACCGGCGCCGGCGGCACGCAAATACACAGCCGTCTCCCCTGGATCTGCAGCAACGGACCAAGCGTTTCGAATCTGGTCATCGACCGAAGAAGCCTCAGGCGCGGGCGTCTGAGAAGCCGAACCCTTTGCAAAGTGAGCTCCGCGCTTCGATTCTTCCTGCGGCATCGCTCAGTCCTCCCTCGTGATCGGGGCAACCGTCGCCCCGCAAAATGCAACTAAGTCGTCGGGGGCAAGCTCAAGTTGATAGCCACGCTTACCGCCTGAGATAAAAATGGTATCCCAAAGGACGCATGTCTCATCGATCAGCGTCCGAAAGCGTTTTTTCATGCCGACTGGACTGCAGCCGCCCCGGACATACCCCGTCGCGGCAAGCAAGTCCTTGACATGCATCATGGTCAGCGACTTTTCACCAGCGGCGCGCGCTGCGGCCTTTAGGTCAAGCTCGTCGGCAACGGGAATACAGCACACAACGTGTTCGTTGGACGGCGTCACGCAAACCAAGGTCTTAAACCCCTGGCCAGGCTCCTCGCCAAGTTGTTCCAAAATTGCAACGCCTAAACCCACCGACTCATCGCCATCGTCTTCATACGTATGGAGAATATAGGAGATGCCGGCGTTTTCCAGCTCGCGCATCGCATTGGTTTTCGGCGTCTTTGCAGCCTTTGCCATGGCATGTCCCTTCCCTCGCATTCGAACGTAACGCCTAAGTATATGTCCAATTTAGCCGCATACGTCATCTCGACACACAGAAGCGCCACCGAATCGAAAGGAATCGGTGGCGCTTCTCGTACGACGGCGTCTCTTTACTGGGCGTCGAGTTGTGCCTGACGCTCGCGGTCGCGCTTGAGCAGCGGTGCCAAAAACTTGCCCGTGTAACTCTGCGAACATGCCGCGACCTGCTCCGGCGTACCCGAGACCACGACGGTTCCGCCGCCATTGCCGCCCTCGGGACCCATATCGATCAGGCGGTCGGCAACCTTGATGACATCAAGGTTGTGTTCAATCACCAGCACCGTGTTGCCCGCATCGACCAAGCGCTGCAGCACATCGAGCAGCTGGCGGACGTCCTCAAAATGAAGGCCGGTCGTCGGCTCGTCCAAAATATAGAACGTCTTGCCCGTCTGGCGTCGATGAAGCTCCTTGGCGAGTTTCACACGCTGCGCCTCGCCGCCCGAAAGCGTCGTGGCAGGCTGCCCCAAACTCACATAGCCCAAGCCAACGTCATACAAAGTCTGAAGCTTGCGCTTAATCTGCGGGATATTCCCAAAGAAGGCCAGCGCCTCGGTGACGCTCATGTCGAGCACGTCCGAGATGGTCTTGCCACGGTAGGTGACCTCGAGTGTCTCGCGGTTGTAGCGTTTACCGCCGCAAACTTCGCAGGGAACGTAGATATCGGGAAGGAAGTGCATCTCGATCTTGATCTGTCCGTCGCCCTTGCACGCCTCACAGCGCCCGCCACTCACATTAAAGGAGAAACGGCCCGGCGAGTAGCCGCGCGCCTTCGACTCCGGCGTACTCGCAAACAGCGCGCGAAGATCATCCCACAGGCCAATATAGGTAGCAGGGTTGGAACGCGGTGTGCGGCCAATCGGCGACTGGTCGATATCGATAACCTTATCGATACACTCGATGCCCTCGATTTTCTTATACGGACCCACAGGGCGCGTCGAACGGTGAATAGCATTCGTAAGGGCAGGCGCAATGGTGTCGGTAACCAGGGAGCTCTTGCCCGATCCCGACACGCCGGTAACAACCGTAAGCGTACCAAACTCGATCTTGGCAGTAACGTTTTTGAGGTTGTTAGCTCGAGCGCCCGTAATTTTAAGGCAGCCGCGACCGGGCTTGCGCCGTTCATCAGGCACCCGGATCATTCGTTTGCCGGTCAGATAAGCGCCCGTCATCGACTCAGGACACGCCATGATATCGGCAGGCGTTCCCGCCGCGACTACGTGTCCGCCGTTGACGCCGGCGCCGGGCCCCATGTCGATCACGTAGTCGGCGGCACGGATCGTGTCCTCGTCGTGTTCGACGACGATGACGGTATTGCCGATATCGCGCAGACGCTCAAGGGTCTTGATCAGGCGCTCGTTATCGCGCTGATGAAGGCCGATCGATGGCTCGTCCAAAATGTACAGGACACCCATGAGGCCGGCGCCGATCTGCGTTGCCAGGCGAATACGCTGCGCCTCGCCACCAGAAAGCGTCGCCGAGGCACGATCGAGCGTCAGATAGTCGAGTCCAACATCGACCAGAAAACGCAAGCGCTCCAGGATTTCCTTGACGATGCGCCCGCCGATAAACTGTTGGCGCTCGGTGAGCTCCAGGCCCTCAAAAAACTCGAGCGACTCACGGCACGACAGGCAACAAACCTCGTAAATGGACTTGCCGCCCACGGTGACGGCGAGCATCTCAGGGCGCAAACGAGCGCCGTGGCAGCTCGAGCACGGTTCCTCGCGAATGTACTTCTCCAAGCGCGCCTTGGTGTTCTCGTTCGTCGTCTCGGTATAGCGTTCGTACAGGATGTTGCGAACGCCCGAAAACTTGGTATCCCACTGGCTACGACGTCCGTCGAGCTTTTGGTAGTCAACCGAGATCTTCGTATCGCCCAGGCCATCCAAGAATGCACGACGCACGCGAGGGGGCAAGTCCTCCCACGGCGTATCGGCGCTTACCTTAAAGTGTTTACAGACCGCAGCAAAAATCTGCGGGTAGTAGTTCGAATTGCCAAACAGGCTACCAAAGACTCCGTCGGCAATGGACTTCGAGGGGTCCTCGATCAGCGCCTCGGCATCAACGGTTTTCTTAAAGCCCAGGCCGTCGCACTCAGGACATGCGCCATAGGGAGCGTTAAACGAAAAATCACGCGGCTGAAGATCGTCAATGGAGTGTCCATGCTCCGGGCACGCCAAGGCCAACGAATACTCCAGCAGCTCGCCCTCGGTCCCCTCGGGAGCATCACGATCGGGCAGCATGTACACATTTACATTGCCGTGAGCCAGCGCGGTCGCCTGCTCAACGGACTCGGCGATACGGCCCAGAGAGTTCTCACGGATCACGATGCGATCGACCACGACCTCGATATCGTGCTTGAACTTCTTGTCCAGATCGATTGGATCGTCGAGCGAGCGCACTTCACCGTCGACACGCACGCGGCTAAAGCCCTCGGCGCGAAGGTCCTCAAACAGTTTGGTGTACTCGCCTTTTCGCCCGCGCACCACCGGTGCCAGCACAAACGCGCGGCGACCCTCCCCCGCCGCCAAGACCTTGTCGGCAACCTGGTCGGTCGTCTGGCGCTCAATGACGCGGCCGCATTCGGGACAGTGCGGGGTGCCCACACGGGCGAACAGCAGGCGCAGATAGTCATAAATCTCGGTTACGGTGCCAACCGTCGAGCGAGGGTTTTTAGACGTCGTCTTTTGGTCGATCGACACCGCCGGCGAAAGGCCGTCGATTGAATCCAAGTCGGGTTTGTCCATCTGGCCCAAGAACTGGCGCGCATAGCTCGAAAGGCTCTCGACGTATCGACGCTGGCCCTCGGCATAGATAGTGTCAAATGCCAGCGAGCTCTTGCCCGAGCCAGAAAGACCGGTAATGACCACGAGTTGGTCACGCGGAATGGAAACATCGATATCACGGAGGTTGTGCTCACGAGCGCCGCGAATAACGATAGAAGAATCAGACATGGAAGCTCCTTGCCTCCTATTGCATCGAATCATACTGCCGATGAGTTTAGCGCACTCGACGCGCACAGATGTTCGTAATATAAGATTCGCAGACCTTTAGCTTTGCGTATCGGGCGCTTTGTTTCTCGAAATGCCGTGGAAAGGTTACAGTAATCTAAAACTGAACTTAATTTGCTGTAACAGAGGAACGTCCATGACCGAAGATATCCCCCTTGAAATCACTTCGAGCGACATGGCCAATCTGCCCATATTCATCGCCGTCCTTATCGTGGCCACCGTCGTCGTGCGCGTGTATTTTTCAATCAAACACAATGAAAAGCCGCCCATTGCCCGCGTCTTTTGGTGCGCGACGCTCCTCATCCCGCTCGGCATGGTAGCTGCATGGATTACGAATCAATTGCTCGTAAATGAGGACAGTTCCCTATGGGTCCTTTCTTATTCGGCGCTCGGTGCTGCCGCCGTCATACTTCTTGTCGAGCCCTTGGTTTCGGGACTTATTGACCAAACCGATCTTGCGACGGGAACGGTTGCCTGTATTTGCCGTGACATCCTTGTCATCGCCGCTGTTTCAGCGCTCTCGTTCGTTTCACTCGAAATTGCCTGCAACGAAACGTTCTATCGCATTCCCGCCAACTCATTCGGGTTTTCCGTCGGGCTGCTCGCGACGGTTCTGCTCTCCCTTTATTTGCTGGGACAGCGTCATGGAGGCGTCATGGTCCTCGTGCCCGTCGTCTGTTGCATCCTTGGCATTGCCGAGCACTTCGTCATAACGTTTAAAGGCGAGGCCATCCTGCCAAGCGATATCTTGGCCCTTGGCACCGCAATGGAAGTGAGCGAGGGATACGAGTTTACCTTTACCGCCGGAATCGTAACCTCTCTAGCCCTGCTAGAGATTTCCCTGGGGCTTCTTTCGCTTATCCGACCGCGAAAGGTCCGTACGCCCACCCATGTCTTCCCCGCAATCGCCGCTAACCTCTGCGCTTTTCTGCTAGTGACCGTTGTGGGGCTCTCGGGCTTTTCCAGCATCGACTTGGAGCAGGCGCTGAATTTTGGATTTGACCGTTGGCAGCCCATCACCACGTATGCGTCTCAGGGTTTTATCACTTCGTTCACCGAAATGGTCAACGAGTTGCCCATTGAGAAGCCCGAAGACTATACGCCCGATGAGGCGCAGAGCATCGAGCAGGAGCTCGCCGCCACCTACGACAGCACGTATGGCTCGAGCGAGCAGCGCGCGGCGGCCGTTGCCCAGTTCAATGAAATCAA
The DNA here is from genome assembly GCF_052065455.1 of Collinsella sp. HCP28S3_E9. NCBI lineage: Bacteria > Bacillati > Actinomycetota > Coriobacteriia > Coriobacteriales > Coriobacteriaceae > Collinsella > Collinsella sp. HCP28S3_E9. The sequence continues at coordinate 9,241 of NZ_JBQHTZ010000004.1, read as the reverse complement.
GCCGACGATTGTTGCCGTCATGAACGAGAGTTTTAGCGACCTTTCGTGCTTTGAGCAGCTCCAGGCGGCCGGGTACACCGGCCCCGCATTCTACAACTCGCTTCCCGACACACTTGTTCGCGGCACCATGCTCGCTTCGGTCGCCGGTGGCGGAACGGCGAACTCCGAATTCGAATTTTTGACCGGAGCGACAACGGCCTTTGTCGGATTAGGCAAAATCCCCTATCAGCTATATCAGATGAATGGCGTCAACAGCCTGGCAAAGGACCTTAAGGAGCTTGGGTATACCGCTACCGCTATGCACCCGCAAAACCCCGTCAACTACCATCGAGATAAAATCTATCAGCAGCTGGGCTTTGGAGACTTTCTTTCAATCGGCGATTTCGAAGGTGCGCCCTGTTACCATGCCGGCGTATGCGACTACGCCACCTACGACAAGATACTCGACCTGCTTAGAACCGACGAAGCCCCGCAGTTCATCTTTGACGTCACGATGCAAAATCACGGCGGCTACGACTATGGCACCGTTCCCGCCGAAGAGCTGACAAACTATTGGGTCGAGGGAGCCAGCGAGGGCGCCAATAGCGCGCTCAACACCTATCTTACCTGCATCAACGCATCCGACCGGGACCTCGAGTACTTTATCAACGAGCTCCGCAATATCGGCAGACCGGTTGTTCTTGTCTTTTTTGGCGACCATCAGCCGAGCGCCGCAACGACTCTCAACGACGAGCTGTACCCTCAGGAAGATACGGCAAGCCACGCTTTCCGTATCTATCAGTCGACCTATTTCGTCTGGGCTAACTATGAAATCGCCGGCAATACCGAGCTCAACGTCTACGACACCGTCGGGGCAAACGAGATTGCAGCCATTACCCTTAATAAGATCGGCGCCCCGCTCACCGACTATCAAAAGGCTCTGCTTGCAACAAGGTCAGATGTGCCCACCATCAATGTCGCCGGCTATCTTGGTGCCGACGGGCTGCGCTACGACTTGGAATCTGAAGACAGCCCATACGCCTCGACGATCGACAAGCTGCAGCGCATCCAATACCTCGAGTTCGCCAGCAAAGTTCAGTAAACCCGCTCATTCGCTTGGGCCCATCGTATTGCAAGCACGCTCGGCCCAAATGCATCACAAATGACTCCCGCTCGCAAACGAGGGTACAATGACGCTCGTGTCACATCACGGGGCCCCGGCCCCAACATATACAAAGGAGTCATACATGGGTTGCGAGCACGCACAGGCCGCCGGCGGACAAACGTCGCCGTCGCAATTTGAGGAGAACACGCTGTCCGAGGTCAAACGCGTCATCGCCGTGCTTTCCGGCAAGGGCGGTGTCGGCAAGTCGTTTGTCACCGGTGCCATCGCCACCGAGCTTGCCCGTCACGGCCACAAGGTCGGCGTCCTCGATGCCGACATCACCGGTCCCTCTATCCCCAAGATGTTCGGTATGAGCGGACGCCACGTCCATGCCCTTGGCAACCTTATGCTGCCCGAAATCTCCGAGCACGGCGTCAAGGTCATGAGCTCCAACCTGCTGCTCCAAAACGAGACCGACCCCGTCCTTTGGCGCGGTCCGGTCATCGCAGGCGCCATTAGGCAGTTCTGGAGCGAGACCTCGTGGGGCCCCATCGACTACCTGCTGGTCGACATGCCTCCGGGAACAGGCGACGTCGCGCTCACCGTCTTCCAGTCACTGCCCGTCGACGGCATCGTCATCGTCACGAGCCCGCAGGATCTGGTCTCGATGATCGTCGCCAAGGCGGTTAACATGGCCGAGAAGATGAACGTCCCCATTCTGGGCATTGTCGAGAACATGAGCTATATTGAGTGCCCCGACTGCGGCAAGAAGATCAAGGTCTTTGGCAAGAGCAAGCTCCCCGAGGTCGCAGAGCGCTATAACCTCGACATCTTGGGCCAGCTTCCCATTAATCCGGCACTCGCCGAGGCCTGCGATAAGGGCGAGGTCGAGACCGCACTGCCCGATGGCATGTTGCCTCAGGCAGTCTCTGCCGTCGAGGCCATTGCCCCGCACGAGACCGACGAGGCCTAAGTGAACACGAGCGCCTTCTATGACGTCCTGGTAATCGGCGGCGGGGCTTCAGGCCTCGCCGCCGCCATTACGGCCGCACGCGCGGGTAAAAGCGTCTGCATCGTTGAGCGCGATGTCGCGTGCGGCCTTAAGCTGCTTGCGACCGGCAACGGTCGCTGCAACCTCTCCAACGAATCGATTGATCCTCAGCGGTATAACCACCCCGCATTCGTCGAATCCGTCATGGGCCCCCAGCCCGAACAAGAGCTTATGGGTTTCTTCTCCTCGCTGGGCATCATGACAACCTCCGAGGAAGGCCGGCTGTACCCGCGCTCGCTTCGCGCCGAATCGGTGCGCGACGCGCTTCTCAACGTTTGCGACCGCCTGGGTATCACTTTAATCTGCGGAGCCAACGTTGCCTCGGCGCACAAAGCTTCCGAAGGCTGGGCACTCCAAATAAACCGTCCAGCGCGGGCACTCAAGGCAAAAAAGCACGACGACCGAAAATCGGAGCTCCGCTCGCTTCGGAAAGCACTCGCCGATGTCCCTCGCAAGAACGAGGCCCTGGAGGCACATGCCGTAATTATCGCCACGGGTGGCAACCCCACCGGTATCGCCGATACGTTTAGCCTCCCCCTCACTTCGCTGCGCCCCATCCTCTGCCCCGTATCGGCAACGGTCGTTGGCGATCGGGCGGCACTCAAGACGTTGGATGGTCTGCGCGTCCGCGCCCGCTTGACGCTCACCCGTAACCATAGTGAGCTCTGGCACGAAGACGGTGAAGTACTGTTTCGAACCTTCGGTATCTCGGGCGTCGCTGTCTTCAACCTCTCCCGTCGTATCCAGCGCGGCGATACGATCCTGCTCGACGTTTTCCCCGACCTCTCTAAAGACGAGTTGCTCGATATGCTTAACCGGCGCGTTAAGCTGCTCGGCGGCTTTTCGCCCCGCGATCCCCGTTGGCTCGACGGCATGCTCGCCCCGCAACTCTCCCGCGTCGTCTGCACAGCGTTCGAGCAGTGCCATCCAGGCTCCAACGATGTCGTCCACCTGGTCTCGTTCCTCAAGCACTTTAAGTTGCTCGTCGAGGGAACAGCCGAGGAGCGCTCGGCGCAGGTCACGCGTGGTGGCGTATCTGTCGAGAGCATCTCAACACCCAGTCTACACGCGTGCAGCGTTGTCGACGCCCCGCTTTACGTCTGCGGCGAAGCGCTCGACATCGACGCCGATTGCGGAGGCTTTAACCTTGCGTGGGCCTGGATCTCGGGCATTCGCGCTGCAAGCAGCCTGTAGCCGCACAGTCTATAATCAAAAACGCATTCGGGCCGTCTGGGATACCGGACGGCCTCTTTCTTGCCTCTAAGGAGACCTCGATGATCGAACTCACCCAAGTCAACGCGTCACTCGATGAAGCCGGCGATGAAAATGCCTGCCTCATTGTTGGCAAGCGATTCGCCAAGCGCGTCCTGCGTTGCAAGGACTCCGAGATCAAGTCCATCGAGCTCCACCGCAAGTCAATCGACGCTCGCAAAAAACGAGACGTCCATTTTATCCTGAGCTTTCGTGTTGAGCTGGCTAGTCCCCACCTCGAGCGAGAAGCGATCGACAGCGTTGCCGAGCGTGACCGCTCGCGCGTACGCGCGATAGAAGACGATGAGCCTTCATTCCCCTCCCCCGTCTCCGACGCACCCAAAGAGCGCCCTGTCGTCGTCGGCGCCGGATGCGCCGGCCTTTTCGCTGCGCTTACGCTCGCCAAAGCAGGTCTTAAGCCCTTGCTCATCGAGCGCGGCGACCCGGCATTTCGCCGCTCGCATTCGATCGACCTCTTTCTAAAGGAGCGTATCCTCGACCCCGAGAGCAATATCCAGTTTGGTCTGGGCGGCGCGGGGACCTTCTCGGACGGCAAGCTCAATACGGGAACCAAAAATCCCGCCCATCGCCTCATCCTCGAAACCTTCGTCGAGGCGGGTGCGCCCCGCGATATTCTGTGGGATGCCAAGCCGCACATTGGCTCCGACATCCTTCCCACGGTTGTTACCGCTATATCCCAGCGCATCGAGCAACTCGGAGGTGTCGTCCGTTATCGAACAAAACTCGTCGACATTCGCATCGACGCGTCTGGCGCCATCACCGGTATTGATGTCCAATCATCCCAAGACGCCGCTTACGAGTCAATTGAGACAAAGCACCTCATCCTCGCCTGCGGGCATTCTGCTCGCGATATTTTTGAACTCCTTAAGGACCACAACGTGGCCCTCGCACAAAAGACCTTTGCCATGGGCGTTCGCATCGAGCATCCGCAGCGCGACATCGACCGAGCCCAATATGGAGCCTCGGCGGGACATCCTGCCCTCGGTGCAGCCCCCTACAAACTCGTCGCCCATCTTCCCAACGGCCGCAGCGTGTTCTCGTTTTGCATGTGCCCCGGCGGGCAGGTTGTCGCCGCCTCTTCCGAGCAGGGCCACCTGTGCGTCAACGGCGCCAGCCTCAATGCCCGCGACGGCCGTAACGCAAATGCCGCCTTGCTCGTTAACGTCACGCCCGAGGACCTTCCCGACGATGACCCGCTCGCCGGCATCGAGCTCCAGCGCGCCTGCGAGGCGGCCGCCTATCGCCTGGGCGGTTCCAACTGGAACGCACCGGCACAACTCGTCGGAGATTTCCTCGCAGGACGCGCCAGCAAGGCGCCCGGAAAGGTAAAGCCCACCTATCCGCTCGGTGTGACCTGGACGGCAATTGACGAAGCCCTGCCGCAGCATATCGTCGAGTCGCTCCGCCTGGGACTTCCCCTACTCGGAAAAAAGCTACGGGGCTACGACCGCCCCGATGCCGTTCTTACCGGCGTGGAGACTCGTTCGAGCTCACCGGTCACTGTCACCCGAGACCGAACGTGCCATGCCGTGTCGACCCCGGGCCTCTACCCTTGTGGTGAGGGAGCTGGATATGCCGGAGGCATCATGAGCGCGGCCACCGACGGTATCCGTTGTGCCGAAGCCCTGATCGCAGACCTCTAGCGAACGAATTCCAGCGCGCAAAAGACACAGGCCCCGAGCTCCCTATGGAGCTCGGGGCCTGTTCGCTATTTCTTAAACCGTGCACCCTGGCGTTTTCTACCCGATGCGAACGTGGAACCCTTGCGGGCCTGCGAACGCAAGCGCTCGATCGTCTCGTCCTCAGACGCACCCTCGAGCATCGCCCGAATCTGAACGACAGCATCACGCAGGCGCGCCGCCTCCTCAAAGTCCATGGCGGCAGAAGCGTTACGCATATCCTCTTCCATGGTTTCGACGATCCGCACAAGCTCGTCATGCGGTAGTTCTTCCAACTGTTCCGCAAGGGTCTGCTCGGGCGCCACCGTTTCCGGCACACCGCCCTCGCCCGACTCATCGGGCGTATAGAATGCGCCATGGCCAAGAGAGTCGCCCTTCGAGCGTCCCTTGGAGCCCACAGTTTTTTCGGCCTCGGCAATAAAACTTGAGATGTCGTTGATGGCCTTGCGCACTGTCTTGGGCACAATGCCATGTTCGTCGTTATATGCCATCTGAATCTCGCGACGGCGCCGCGTCTCCTCGATGGCCGCTTTCATCGAATCGGTCACAACGTCTGCATACATGATGACTTCGCCATCGGCGTTACGGGCCGCACGGCCAATCGTCTGAATCAGCGAACGGCGGTTGCGCAAGAAGCCTTCCTTATCGGCATCGAGAATTGCCACCAGTGAGACCTCGGGAAGATCCAAGCCCTCGCGAAGCAGGTTGATGCCAACGAGAACATCGATCTTGCCCTCGCGCAGCGTTCGCAGGATCTCGACACGGTCCATTGTCGCCGTATCAGAGTGCATGTAATTGACCTTAATGCCCGCATCAAGTAGATGGTCGGTCAGGTCCTCGGCCATGCGCTTGGTCAACGTGGTCACCAGCACGCGCTCCTTGCGGGCAACGCGCTCGCGAATCTCGTCCTCAAGATCGTCAATCTGACCGCGAACGGGACGTACGTCGATCTTGGGATCGAGCAGGCCGGTCGGACGAATAATCTGCTCCACGTCGTTTTGGCTCACCCGCAGCTCGTAGTCGCCCGGCGTTGCCGAAACATAGATGAACTGTGGAATCCTCGCCTCAAACTCATCGAAGCGAAGCGGACGATTGTCGAGCGCCGAGGGCAGGCGAAAGCCGTGCTCCACCAGGGTCACTTTACGCGAACGGTCGCCTTCATGCATGCCACGAATTTGCGGCACCGTCACATGGCTCTCGTCTATGATGCAGAGCATGTCCTTGGGAAAGTAATCGATTAGGGTAAACGGTGGTTCACCCGGCTTACGCCCGTCCAGATGACGCGAGTAGTTCTCGATGCCGTTGCAAAAGCCCATCGTCTCGAGCATCTCGAGGTCATAATCGGTCCGTTGCTGTAGACGTTGCGCCTCGAGCAACTTGTCGGTCGCCTTGAGCTCCGCCACGCGCTTCTCGCACTCTTCGCTGATCGACTTCAAGGCCGCCTTGACCTTGGGCTTCTCGGTCACATAGTGCGATGCCGGCCACACGGGAATAGCCTCATACTCACGAAGCATCTCACCGGTAACCTCATCGATTTCGGCGATAAGCTCGACCTCATCGCCAAAGAACTCAAATCGCAACGGATGCTCGGCATAGGGCGGATACACATCGACAACATCACCACGCACGCGGAAGGTGCCACGCGCCAAGTCATAGTCGTTCCGGTCGTACTGAATGTCGATGAGCGCATGGATAAAGTCATCGCGCTCGAGCGGTACTTTCTTGTCGACATTCGGCGCCAGCCCCGCATAGTCCTCAGGAGAGCCGATGCCATAGATACAGGACACCGAAGCAACGACGATCACATCGCGTCGAGAAAGCAACGAGGCGGTCGCCTGATGTCGAAGCATCTCAACTTCTTCGTTAATCGAAGCATCCTTCTCGATATACGTATCGCTTTGCGGCACATATGCCTCGGGCTGATAGTAGTCGTAGTACGAGACGAAGTAGACCACGGCGTTGTTGGGAAAGAATTCTTTGAGCTCGCTCGCAAGCTGGGCGGCGAGGGTTTTGTTGGGGGCCATGACCAGCGTTGGCTTACCGAGAGCTTCGATGGTCTTGGCCATGGTAAAGGTCTTGCCCGAGCCGGTCACGCCAAGCAAAACCTGATACCGGTCTCCGTCCCTCACACCCTGCACAAGCGACTCAATGGCCTTAGGCTGTGAACCTGCAGGCTCATAGGGAGACACGACCTCAAACGGTACCTCGGAGCCCTCAACGCCAAAACGTTTGAGCTCTCCGCCAACACGCTCAACTTCAAAATCCGCCATGGATACTCCTAACTCATACATCTGCAGTATACGCAGGCGGCAGGCATAGTCCTATACGAACCGGTCGGGATAGAGGGTCTTATAGCGAACCCAGGCATTATTGACACGAATCAAATAGGCTTGCGTCTCGGGAAAGGCAATCGCGTTATGGAGCGATGTGTTTTGCTGTGCCCACCCATCGACATTGCCCATTCCGGCATTGTAAGCAGCAATAGCGCTATCCGTCGACCCATTGAAATACGTCAACAGGTATGAGAGGTACGCGCACCCAAATTCGATATTCGAAGCGGGGTCATTCAGGTCATCGGCTGAATACTCGTCCCCGTCGACAAGGCCCTTAGCGATCATATCCTGAGCGGTTTCGGGCATAAGTTGCATGAGACCTTGGGCGCCCTGATTTGATTCCGCCTCGGGATCCCAGTTTGATTCCGACTTGATGACGGCACACACCAGATACGGATCGAGATTATGCGAAATACTGGACTGCTTTACATACGCCTCATAGTCAATCGGATAGAACGGTTTAAAGAAAGCGGCGGGAGCACACGAGTAAACGAGCGAGATAAGGCCAAAGACGAAAACGACAACCAGCGGCACAAGGCGATACCACGTAAAGAAACGCGTCTTAGGCATCTGTCGTCTCCTTATCCATAGCATCCATAAGGCCATGGCGAGCAAGCCACGCGTCCAGTTGTTCAAAAAGCGAGCTGTCGCCCGCTGCGTTATCAATCACGGTCGTGGCGAGACTGCAAAGCGAAGACTCATCGGGTTGGCAAGCACAGCGAGCATCAAAATCGGATGGCTCCATACCACGGTGAATAGCGCGTTCGCGACGGACCGCTAAAGGAGCGCTAACAACCATAATTTCATCCGCAAGGCCAAAGGCATCCTCAAAGCCAGTCGGAGCAGATACTTCGACCGCCGCAAAGGGATAGCGGGGGGACGAAACCGTACAGCAAGCAGGATCGAGAATCCTCAGCGAAAGCTGCTCAATGAGAGCGGGGTGAACAATACTATTGAGCCTTGCAACCGTATCGGGAGAAACAAAAGCTCGAGAAGCGAGAACGTTACGTCGAACACCGCCATCCTCGTCCAAAATATCCCAGCCAAACTCTTCAGCAAGAGCATTGACGATATCCGACCCCGGTACGTACAGCGATTTGGCAAGAACATCTAAATCGATAAGCAGGGCTCCGCGAGATTCCAGAAAGCGGCAGGCAGTCGATTTACCCGAAGCAATATTGCCCAAAACGAAAACGGTAAACATCAAGCTCTCCCTAACGTCAATGCGAGTAATTATCGCGCAAATACAAAGCGACAGTTCAAAAAACAGCCAAACAGTAAGAGAGTCAAAGGAAGAGTCCGTTCACAAGGCACAGCTTATATATAGCGCAAAAAAGGGGGAGGCCGCGAGGCCTCCCCCTTCTCGATTCTCGATGACGGCTCGGTGCCGTCCACCGGTCAGCGGCGCCCTGGCCTCCCACGGGCTGGCCCCGCAGTACTCTCGGCGCGATGGGGCTTAGCTTCCGGGTTCGGAACGGGACCGGGCGTGCCCCCCATGCTCTGGCCGCTGACCGGTGGGCGGCGCCCACCGTATCTTCGGTGCCCGGTGTCCCTCTCACGTGCCCTGGGGGCCGCATGGCGCATAGGGGAGGTGACTCGGGGGCATCCTCGTGCCCGGACCGCGCCTGTGAGCGCTGGGTCCCGCGGGCCGCGAGGTGCGGTTCCGGAAGAGCTCGGGCGATTAGTGCGGCTCGGCTGAGGACGTCGCCGCCCTTGCACCTGCCGTCTATCGACCAGGTAGTCTACCTGGGCCCTTACCGGAAGGAGAACTAATCCCTGGAACGGCTTCCCGCTTAGATGCCTTCAGCGGTTATCCGCGCCG